>NZ_JTLF01000242.1:0-10101 GCF_000798855.1 Enterobacter sp. ZOR0014
GGCCTGATGCCCTCACCCCGGCCCTCTCCCACGGGGAGAGGGAGAATATCGTAGGCCGGGTAAGCGTTAGCGCCACCCGGCAATTCCCTTAAAGCTTCGCAAACACCTTACGCGCCGCGTCGATGGTGTTATTGATATCTTCTTCGCTGTGCGCCACGGACATAAAGCCCGCTTCAAACGCCGACGGCGCCAGGTACACACCTTCTTCCAGCATCAGGTGGAAGAAGCGCTTGAAGCGTTCAACATCGCACTTCACGACGTCCTGATAGCAGGTCACGGTTGGCGCATCGGTGAAGAAAATCCCGAACATGCCGCCGACGTGATTGACCACCAGTGGGATACCCGCCTCTTCTGCGGCTTCCAGCAGACCGTTAGCCAGTTGAGTCGTCAGGTCGGTCAGGGTTTCGTGAATGCCTGGTTGCGCCACTTCGGTCAGGCAGGCGAAGCCTGCGGCCATCGCAATCGGGTTGCCGGAAAGGGTACCTGCCTGGTAGACCGGGCCCGTTGGCGCCAGCGCTTCCATCACATCCTTACGGCCGCCGAATGCGCCAACAGGCATTCCGCCGCCGATGATTTTGCCGAGGCAGGTCAGGTCCGGCTCAACGCCATAATAAGACTGGGCACCCGCCAGCGCTACGCGGAAGCCGGTCATCACTTCGTCGATGATCAGCAGGGCACCAAACTCATCGCACAGGGCGCGCAGGCCCGGCAGGAAGTCCGGCTGCGGTGGAATGCAGTTCATGTTGCCCGCTACCGGTTCAACGATGATGCAGGCGATCTCCTGCGGATACTGCTCGAACGCCGCGCGAACGGTGTTCAGATCGTTATAGGTACAGGTCAGGGTATGCTTAGCGAAATCCGCCGGCACGCCAGGCGAGTTTGGCTGGCCGAGGGTCAGCGCGCCGGAGCCTGCTTTCACCAGTAAACAGTCTGCGTGACCGTGGTAGCAGCCTTCGAATTTAATGATTTTATCGCGACCGGTAAAACCGCGCGCCAGGCGGATCGCGCTCATGGTCGCTTCTGTACCGGAGTTCACCATACGTACCATGTCCATGGTCGGCACCAGTTCGGTCACCAGCTCCGCCATCTTCACTTCCATTTCGGTTGGCGCACCGAAGCTCAGGCCACGCTGAGCAGCTTCAATGACCGCGTTACGAATGGCTGGGTGGTTGTGCCCGAGCACCATCGGTCCCCAGGAACCGACATAATCGATATAGGCTTTGCCATCGACATCATACAGATACGCGCCGTCAGCACGTTCAATAAACAGCGGCGTACCGCCCACGCCGGTAAAGGCGCGAACAGGCGAGTTCACACCACCTGGAATAAGCTCCCGGGCTGCACTGTAGAGGTTTTCAGACTTGCTCATGGCGTCGTTCCTGGTTCGTATAAAATGATTAAGCACACTATTCTAAGTGATTCGCAGTAGGTTATGAAATTTTTAGCCAGATAATGCTTTAAGATTTGTTAAGTATTTTTAAGGGGACGGAGGGAAGGTCTCTGGTAAAATCTCCTCGGCTTTTTGTATGACGAATAAGAACAGGACATGAAATCAGATTCTCCGTCTTTTGAAGAACAACAGTTTACGCGCGCTCAGCACCGGATCAGTATTCGGCGGCTGCTCAATCGCGATAAAACGCCGCTGGCGATCCTGCTGGCTGCAGCCGTGGTGGGGACTCTCGCCGGTCTGGTTGGCGTGGCGTTTGAAAAAGCGGTCAATGCCGTACTCAACTGGCGAGTGGGCACCGTCGCGGGTTTTGCCGATAGCCGGTGGCTGGTCTGGGTCGGGGCATTTGGACTGTCGGCGCTGTTTGCCATGGTGGGGTATTTTCTGGTGCGTAAATTCGCCCAGGAGGCCGGCGGGTCTGGCATCCCGGAAATTGAAGGTGCACTGGAAGAGTTGCGCCCGGTGCGCTGGTGGCGCGTGATCCCGGTTAAATTCATCGGCGGTATGGGGACGCTGGGCGCGGGGATGGTGCTGGGCCGGGAAGGGCCAACGGTACAACTGGGGGGCAACGTCGGACGCATGGTGGGCGATCTGTTCCGGATGCGAAGCGCCGAAGCGCGCCATACGCTGCTCGCCACCGGTGCGGCGGCGGGTCTTTCAGCGGCGTTTAACGCACCGCTGGCGGGCATATTGTTCATCATCGAAGAGATGCGCGCGCAGTTCCGCTACAACCTGATCTCCATTAAAGCCGTGTTTACCGGCGTTATTATGTCGAGCATTGTTTTCCGCCTCTTCAATGGCGAAGGGGCGGTAATTGAGGTGGGTAAACTGACCAACGCGCCGGTCAACACCCTGTGGCTTTACCTGATCCTCGGCATGATTTTTGGCGTGGTGGGGCCGCTGTTTAACACCTGCATCTTACGTGCTCAGGATATGTTCCAGCGTATTCATGGCGGCAATACGACGAAATGGGTGCTGATGGGCGGCCTGCTGGGCGGGATGTGCGGCGTGCTCGGCTTTATTGAGCCGAATGCCGCAGGCGGCGGCTTCGGGCTGATCCCCATCGCCGCAGCGGGAAATTTCAGCGTCGGTCTGCTGCTGTTTATGTTTATCTCCCGGGTTATCACAACGGTTCTGTGCTTCTCCTCCGGTGCACCCGGCGGGATTTTCGCCCCGATGCTGGCGCTTGGTACGCTGCTGGGCACCGCGTTTGGTATGGCAGCCAAAGTGGGCTTCCCGGCGTATCATCTTGATGCTGGCACCTTCGCGGTGGCCGGCATGGGGGCACTGCTGGCTGCGTCTCTGCGTGCACCGTTGACCGGTATCGTGCTGGTGCTGGAGATGACAGATAATTACCAGCTCATTTTGCCAATGATCATTACCTGTCTCGGGGCGACACTATTAGCCCAATTCCTGGGCGGGAAACCGCTATACTCCACCATCCTCGCGCGTACCCTGGCAAAGCAAGAGGCGGAGCGGGCCGCCGCGCAGAATACTTGAATGAATTACCAGGGTATTAGATAATGACGAAAAGAATTGGGTGAATTTTACCCAATAGCAGTATTCATGGGAGCATAAGATGAGTGATGACGTAGCTGTGCCGCTGGAATTTACCGAAGCAGCAGCCAACAAAGTGAAAACCCTGATTGCCGACGAAGACAATCCGGATCTGAAACTGCGTGTCTATATTACTGGTGGCGGCTGCAGCGGCTTCCAGTACGGTTTTACTTTTGACGATCAGGTGAACGATGGTGATATGACCATCGAGAAGCAGGGCGTTGCGCTGGTGGTTGACCCGATGAGCCTGCAGTATCTCGTCGGCGGTTCAGTGGATTACACCGAAGGTCTGGAAGGGTCACGCTTTGTGGTGACTAACCCGAACGCAACCAGCACCTGCGGGTGTGGTTCTTCGTTCAGTATTTAAGCCTGAATGCGGATTTGTAGGCCCGGTAAGCGAAGCGCCACCGGGCTTATAAACGACGCCTATCTTGAATTTTCATCCAGCGCAAACGTCGGCAGCTTCAGGTGCCAGCGTATTGCCGCCAGACGAATCACCAGCGTCACGACCATCCCCAGCATCGCAGCATTTTCCAGCGGCACCGCAAAGGTGTAATACGCCGTGGCGTGCACAATCCCGCCAATAATACAGGCAGTAGCATAGATCTCGGTACGCAGGATCATCGGTACTTCACGCGCCAGAATGTCGCGAATAATCCCGCCGCCCACGCCGGTTAATACGCCCATGCAGATCGCGACCATCGGGCCGGTTCCGGCATTGAAGGCTTTATTGACGCCAATACCGACAAACACGGCCAGACCCACGGCATCCAGCACCGGGAGTATCCATTTCGGTAATCTGCGGGGCTGGCGAACCAGCACAATGGTTAACAGACAGGTCACCATGGCTACTACCAGATCGGTCGGATCTTTCACCCAAAACACCGGGCCATTCGCCAGCGCCATATCACGGATAGTCCCGCCGCCAACGGCAGTGACTACGCCAAGCACCAGCACGCCAAACGGATCCATGCGTAGTTTTCCGGCGAGCAGAACGCCGGAGATAGCAAAAACGGCTGTGCCAAGAATATCCAGCCAATAAACGAGCATCGTTAAATCCTCGAAAAAGGTCTTCTGTTAGTGACTCTCTGCCAGTGCGGCACAGAGCTGTTTTGCGGCGAGGATAATACGCGGGCTGGCGCGTTCAAACCAGTCACTGTTGAGTGGGATCACCGGAATTTTTAGCTGGCTTTGCCAGAATTGTTTAATTTTAGGAATCTCGCTCGCATTTCCGACCACGACGATGGCCTGCGGCTGGCGCGCCAGAACCTGCTCACGGCTAACCTGCGGCCACGGTACCCGGCTGGCAGCAAAGATATTTTCACCGCCACACACTTCCAGGACCTGGTTCTGAATTGACCCTTTACCTGTGGTAAACAGCGGCTGACTGCCAAACTGCAGGAAGATGCGCTTTTTAACGGACGTATCGTATTGGGCTTTCAGCGCAGCATAGTCATTGAGCATCTGGCTCGCCGCGTGCCTGGCTTTTTCAGGCGCAGGGCTATAAGGGGCAAGGGCGCGCAGTGCCTGAGCGACTTGCTCAATACTGACGGCGTCAACCCACATGACCTTGATGCCAAGCGAGGTAAGCTGATTGACCTGCCGTTCGGCGTTACCGCCACGCCAGGCCAGCACGAGATCGGGTTTCAGCGCCACGATGCGCTCAAGGTTCATCCCTTGCCAGGTCGCAACGTGTTCAATGTTGGCCGCCTGGGGGGGGTAATCCGAAAAGCTACTCACGCCAACGGGGGTGATGCCAGCGGCAAAGGCCAGCTCGGTGTTAGCGGGAGAGAGCGTAATTACGCGAGGCGCGGCACAGAGCCACGCTGAAGCAAGCAGAAGCAGGGCGGCAAGCGCCCTGAGAGATGGTTTAGCCACGTGCCAGGTTCTGCACCAGGCGTTCCACCATCACGGTGGACTGTTTTGCCGCAACGGTCAGGAACTCGTCGAAGCTGATGTGAGACTGCTGGTCTGCGACGTCAGAGATGGCGCGAACCACCACGAACGGTACGCTGAAGTTGTGGCAAACGTGCGCAATCGCGGTCGCTTCCATCTCAACGGCAACCGCCTGCGGGAAGTTATGACGTATTTTTGCCAGACCGACGGAGCCATTGATGAACGCATCACCGCTGACAATCAGGCCGCGTACCGCGTTAAGATTGAGCTCAGCAATGCAGGTTTCAGCCGCCGCAATCAGTTTGTCGTCAGCTTTAAACCCTGCCGGGCAGCCCGGGAGTTGACCGTATTCGTAGCCAAACGCGGTGACGTCGGCATCGTGATAACGCGCTTCGTCGGAGACAACGATATCGCCCACTTTCAGCGTCGGCGCCAGGCCTCCAGCCGAACCGGTGTTCACGATCACGTCCGGCTTGCAGCGCTCAAGCAGCAGGGTCGCACCCAGCGCAGCAGCCACTTTACCGATGCCTGATTTCAGCAGAGCCACGTCAACACCGTTAAGCTGACCGGTGTAGATCTCACACCCCCCCAGAGAGAGTGTCTGACGGTTCTCAATTTTGTCACGCAGGAGCGTAACTTCTTCTTCCATTGCACCAATAATGCCGATTTTCATAGATTTACTCGCGATGTGCCTTGTTAAGATGCATAGTCTATCATGCGGTTAAGGGGAAACGCATTCTCACGCGGGGGAGCACATGTCACCAATCGATTTTCGTACCAAAATTAACTGGCACCGACGTTTCCGCTCGCCACAGGGCGAGAAGAGCGAACATGAGATCCTGCGTATCTTCGAAAGCGATCGAGGAAGGATTATTAACTCGCCCGCCATCCGGCGTTTGCAGCAAAAAACGCAGGTGTTTCCGCTGGAGCGTAATGCCGCTGTACGCACGCGCTTAACCCACTCAATGGAAGTGCAGCAGGTCGGGCGGTATATTGCCAAAGAGATTTTAAGCCGTCTCAAAGAGCTACGTTTACTGGAAACCTATGGTCTGGACGAGCTGACGGGGCCCTTCGAGAGCATCGTTGAGATGGCCTGCCTGATGCATGACATCGGCAATCCGCCTTTTGGTCACTTTGGCGAGGCGGCAATTAATGACTGGTTTAAACAACGCCTTCATCCGTCGGATGCGGCAAGCCAGCCGCTCAGCGATGACCGCTGCATCGTGCGGGATTTACGTCTGCGTGAAGGTGAAGAAGGGCTTAACGATCTGCGTCGCAAAGTGCGTCAGGATCTCTGTCACTTCGAGGGCAATGCCCAGGGTATCCGACTGGTACATTCCCTGATGCGCATGAACCTGACCTGGGCGCAGGTCGGCTGTATCCTGAAATATACGCGTCCCGCGTGGTGGACGGGAGAGACGCCTGCATCCCACAGCTATTTAATGAAGAAACCGGGCTACTACCTTTCCGAAGAGGCCTATATTGAACGGCTGCGTAAAGAACTTTCATTGACGCCAAACGGTCGCTTTCCATTAACCTGGATTATGGAAGCCGCGGATGATATTTCCTATTGCGTTGCTGACCTGGAAGATGCCGTTGAGAAAAGAATATTCAGCGTCGAGGAGCTTTACCAGCACCTTTATGCCGCCTGGGGAAACCACGAAAAAGGTTCACTGTTTGCTCAGGTTGTCGAAAATGCCTGGGAAAAGTCGCGCTCAAATACATTAAGCCGCAGCACGGAAGATCAGTTCTTTATGTATTTGCGCGTCAATACATTAAATAAACTGGTGCCCTACGCAGCCTCGCGCTTTATCGATAATCTGCCGCAGATTTTCAGCGGGGAATTCAATCACGCGCTGCTGGAAGATGACAGCAGTTTCAGTCAACTCCTTGAGCTCTATAAACATGTGGCGATGCGGCATGTGTTCAGCCATCCGGATGTCGAGCAGCTCGAACTGCAGGGCTACCGGGTAATCAGTGGGTTACTGGAAATTTATTCTCCGTTGCTTCAGCTGTCGGTCGACGAATTCAGTGAGCTGGTGGAAAAAGAACGCGTGCGACGAATTCCTATCGAATCCCGGCTTTATCAAAAACTTTCAACCCGTCATCGGCTGGCCTATGTCGAAGCGATAAGTAAGCTGGATCGTCACGCTACGCAGTGGCCGGTAATGGAATATTATTATCGCTGCCGTCTTATCCAGGACTATATCAGCGGCATGACGGATTTGTATGCCTGGGATGAATACCGCAAGCTAATGGCCGTGGAATAAACGCTGAGTTTTGTAAAGACGGCCAATAAATTTTTACCTTTTCCATAAACTTATGGCCGGAACTAAGCGGTATAAAATGAATCTGAGTTACACAGCAATTTTGCGTTACCTGTAAATCGAGATTGAGAAACATGAAAAAAACCACATTAGCAATGAGTGCACTGGCTCTGAGTTTAGGTTTAGCGCTGTCTCCTCTGACTGCTACCGCAGCCGAGACCGCGTCATCGGCAGCAACCGCGCAGCAGATGCCAAGCCTGGCACCGATGCTCGAAAAAGTGATGCCATCGGTGGTGAGTATTAACGTTGAGGGGAGTACGACCGTCAATACGCCGCGTATGCCGCGTAACTTCCAGCAGTTCTTTGGTGACAACTCACCGTTCTGCCAGGACGGTTCGCCATTCCAGAGTTCCCCGTTCTGTCAGGGCGGTGGTGCAGGGGATGACAGCCAGGGCGGCGGCCAGCAACAGAAATTCATGGCGCTTGGCTCGGGGGTCATTATCGATGCAGCGAAAGGCTACGCCGTGACCAACAACCACGTGGTTGATAACGCGAACAGCATTAAGGTTCAACTGAGCGATGGCCGTAAGTTCGACGCAAAAGTGGTCGGCAAAGACCCGCGTTCCGATATTGCGCTGATCCAGATTCAGGATCCGAAAAACCTGACGGCGATTAAAATTGCCGACTCTGATGCGCTGCGCGTAGGTGACTACACCGTGGCTATCGGTAACCCGTTCGGTCTGGGCGAAACCGTGACCTCAGGTATCGTCTCTGCGCTGGGCCGTAGCGGCCTGAACGCAGAGAACTATGAAAACTTTATTCAGACGGATGCGGCCATCAACCGCGGTAACTCCGGCGGTGCGCTGGTGAACCTGAACGGCGAGCTGATCGGTATTAACACCGCGATCCTGGCGCCGGACGGCGGCAACATCGGGATCGGTTTTGCTATCCCGAGCAACATGGTGAAAAACCTGACCGCGCAGATGGTGCAGTACGGCCAGGTGAAACGCGGCGAGCTGGGCATTTTGGGCACCGAGCTGAACTCTGAGCTGGCAAAAGCGATGAAAGTGGATGCCCAGCGCGGCGCGTTCGTCAGCCAGGTGATGCCGAACTCCTCTGCTGCGAAAGCAGGGATTAAAGCGGGTGACGTGATCACCTCCCTGAACGGTAAGCCGATCAGCAGCTTTGCAGCCCTGCGTGCGGAAGTCGGCTCTATGCCGATTGGCAGCAAAGTGACCCTCGGTCTGCTGCGTGACGGTAAGCCGGTCAACGTGAGCCTGGAGCTGCAGCAGAGCAGCCAGAATCAGGTTGATTCCAGCACCATCTTCAGCGGTATTGAAGGCGCTGAGATGAGCAATAAGGGCGCAGACAAAGGTGTGGTAGTGAATAACGTGAAGGCGAATTCACCTGCTGCCCGTATCGGCCTGAAAAAAGGGGATGTGATCATGGGCGCTAACCAGCAGCCGGTGAAAAACATCGCTGAACTGCGCAAAATTCTCGACAGCAAACCGTCCGTGCTGGCGTTGAATATTCAGCGTGGTGATACCTCTATCTACCTGCTGATGCAGTAATCCTCTTAAGCCCCTGTACGCAGGGGCTTTCTTGTTTCTGTGACTTTTCCCACAACTCCATACTTCTTCCGCTCTCTTTGTGCATTCGCACAATGCAGCCGTCACTGAACTTCCCTATGCTTGAGCTCTGCTCAGAGGAGGGTGACATGGCTGGCTGGCATCTTGATACCAAAATGGCGCAGGATATTGTGGCGCGCACGATGCGCATCATTGATACCAACATCAATGTAATGGATGCCCGTGGGCGCATTATTGGTAGTGGCGATCGTGAGCGTATTGGTGAATTGCACGAAGGCGCGCTTTTGGTGCTCTCTCAGGGGCGTGTGGTTGATATCGACGATGCGGTTGCGAAACACCTGCACGGCGTGCGTCAGGGCATCAATTTACCGCTGCGCCTTGAAGGCGAGATTGTGGGGGTTATCGGCCTGACCGGCGAGCCGGAGTCCCTGCGTAAATATGGCGAGTTGGTCTGTATGACGGCGGAAATGATGCTGGAGCAGTCGCGCCTGATGCATCTGCTCGCCCAGGACAGCCGCCTGCGCGAAGAGCTGGTGATGAACCTTATTCAGGCGGAAGAGCTTACGCCTGCACTCAGTGAATGGGCGCAGCGCCTGGGGATCGACCTCAATCAGTCGCGCGTGGTGGCGGTGATCGAGGTCGATAGCGGTCAGCTTGGCGTAGACAGCGCGATGGCCGAACTGCAGCAGCTGCAAAATGCGCTAACGACACCGGAACGCGATAACCTGGTGGCGATAGTCTCGCTGACGGAAATGGTGGTGCTCAAACCCGCGCTCAATCCGTTTGGCCGCTGGGATGCCGAAGATCATCGTCGTCGCGTGGAACTGCTGATTTCCCGGATGCAGGAGAACGGTCAGCTGCGTTTTCGCGTTGCGCTCGGCAATTACTTTTCCGGGCCGGGCAGTATTGCCCGCTCCTGGCGCACCGCGCGCACCACCATGATGGTGGGTAAGCAGCGGATGCCGGAGAGCCGCAGTTATTTCTATCAGGACCTGATGCTGCCGGTGCTGCTCGACAGCCTGCGTGGCGGCTGGCAGGCCAACGAGCTGGCGCGGCCCTTAGCGCGCCTGAAAGCGATGGACAACAACGGCCTGCTGCGCCGGACGCTGCAGGCGTGGTTCCGCCATAACGTGCAGCCGCTGGCGACGTCGAAGGCGTTGTTTATTCATCGCAATACGCTGGAGTACCGGCTTAACCGGATTTCGGAGCTAACGGGGCTGGATCTGGGGAATTTTGACGACAGGCTGCTGCTGTATGTGGCGTTGCAGCTGGATGAGCAGAGATGACTGAGTGCGGGCTGGTGCCCTCACCCCATCCCTCTCCCACGGGGAGAGGGCGCAAACAT
>NZ_JTLF01000309.1:0-23556 GCF_000798855.1 Enterobacter sp. ZOR0014
GTTCGATTCGTTAACAATAACGGAGCCGACATACTCTTTGTCGAACAGGTTATCTACGCGGCCAAAGACGTCCATCCCCCAGTTGCCATAGTTAAATTTATACCCGGTATTGAGCCCAACCACCGTGTACGACGGCGCTTTCGCCGTGTTTTCGTCATCAGCCATGATGTCGCTCATATAGCGCACGTCAGAACCCGCGTACCAGCCTTCTTCTGGCTGCCAGCCAAACGACGCGAAGCCCATATTGCGGGCAATGCCCGGCATACGGTTGCCATTACAGTCGGCATCGCCGCAGACGTTGGTGCGGTAGGTGGCGTCCAGGTACGTCCACGCCATTTTCAGTTTCCAGTTCTCAGCAAATTGTTGATCGAGAGAGACTTCTACTCCCTGACGGCGAGTTTTCCCGGCATTTTTATAGCTTGTACGACCGCCAGCGCTGGCATCTACCACGATCTCATCATCTGTGTCTGTGCGGAACAGCGCTGCCGTCAGCAGACCATTACCGATGCGGGTTTTGCTGCCCACTTCATAGGTGTTGTTCGTGGAAGGTTTCAGGCCGATGTTCAGGCCGCCCTGATTATCGGCGCGATAAGAAAGTTCGTTGATGGTCGGCGTTTCGAATCCACGTCCTGCGGCCGCATAGAGGTTCCACGCGTCCGTCACCGCATATTTCACCGAGCCTGCCGGGAGCCATTTGTGATAGCTCGCGTCACCGCTGTCATCGCCGTTCCCCGGCGTAACGTAGTGGTCGTTGGAATCGAACCAGACCGAGCTGTAACGCACGCCCGCGTCGACGGAAAGTTTCTGCGTTAACTGCCAGCTGGTTTGCAGATAAGGATCGACGTTCCACATCAGGTTGCGTTCATCACGACGCTTATCGCCTTTAACGCCGTAATCCGGCACGCCGTTGTTCATCACGAAGTTTTCGTACCCGCGACGATCTTCACTCATGTTTTCATAGTTCAGACCGGTGGTGAAGGTGACCGGCACCAGCAGCTCACCACGGTGCGTCCAGCGGGTATCAACGCCCTGATAGTGGCGCTGCATATCAATCACGCCGCCGGAGTGAGAAGGTCGCAGCTGCGGCTGATAAGGAATCGACTGATACTGCGTCATTTCACGCTCACCGGCATACATCATCACGCTCAGATCGTCCTGAGCGCTAAGCTGGCGGTCATAGCGCAGACCGGCCTGGGTCTGCTTGATGGTCTTGCGCGTGTTGTACTGATCGCCGCGCGGAGACTGACGTGGGTTGTTTTGCCACTCCTGATAGCTCAGCCCGCCCGGATCGTTGGCTTTCATGTCCACGCTGTTGAAAATCAGCGTCAGCTTGCTGGCGTCGTCAATGCGTACACCCAGTTTGGCGTTAGCCAGATTCTTCCGCGCGCCGCTGTGGTCGCGGAAGCCTTTGGTGGTGAAGCGGGTAGTCGAAACCGTGTAATCCACGTCTCCCGCATGCGTTCCGTCCCCCATGGCGCCGGTGGCTTTCATTCCATAGCGCCATGTACCGTAACTGCCGTAATAGCTGCTCGCCTCAAGGGTCGGTGGCTGCTGCCCGGTCTGGGTAGTCATGTTAATCACGCCGCCAGAGGCGTTACCGTACAGGGCAGAGAAGGGGCCACGCAGCACTTCAACGCTGTCAATGCTGGAGAGATCGATGTTAGACGTCTGGCCCTGTCCGTCCGGCATGGTGGCAGGGATACCGTCGACATACATGCGAATGCCGCGCACGCCAAACGTTGATCGGGCACCAAACCCACGCACTGAAAGCTGGAGATCCTGGGCATAGTTCTGCCGGTTCTGGATTTGCAGCCCGGGAACGCTGCCAAGCGATTCAGAGAGGTTAATGCGTGGCGTGGCATGACGCATATCATCGCCATTCACGACGCTGACCGCCGCCGGGGTATCAAGCTCTGATACGGTTTGCGGCGTGGCGCTGACGATCATGGTTTGTTCCTCTGCGCCGATCGCACTAAGCGGCACAAAAACAACGGGGACCAGCAGCAGCGGGAGAGATGCCTTACGGGCAGAAATGATTTTCATGAGTAAAACCGGTTGTGGTGTGTAAACGAACCAAATGGAACATGTCCATACATGTTAAAGGTTTTGTAAATGTTTTGAAAACTATAACCGCACATTGCGTTAATGAAAGGCGAGAAGGGAAAGAAAAACTCCACTTTTAACTCATTAATGATTACTATTCTCATTATCATAACGGCGACGCCATGACGTTGCCAGCCGGAAGCGATGTCAGCCGTACTCCCATTTTTCAAAAAAGGAATTGTTATGTCTTTACGCCATCTGTGCTCACCGCGACTGAGCACCTCTCTGCTGTCTGCCGCTTTACTGTTTGCCGGAACCTTCCAGGTGCATGCCGCCGAAGAGATGCTGCGTAAAGCAGTGGGTAAAGGTGCCTATGAAATGGCGGTCAGCCAGCAGGAGAATGCGCTGTGGGTTGCGACGTCGCAAAGCCGTAAAACTGACAAGGGTGGGATTATCTATCGTCTTGATCCTGCCACGCTGGAGGTCACGCAGGCCATTCATAGCGATCTCAAACCTTTTGGTGCAACTCTCGACGGCGCGACGCAAACCCTGTGGTTGGGTAACACGATCAACGGTGCGGTGACGGCCATTGATGCGAAAACGGGCGACGTGAAAGGGCGTCTGGTGCTCGATAGTCGCCAGCGCAGCGAAACGGTGAAACCGCTGCAGCCGCGACAGCTGGTGGCGGATGACGCGAGCAACACGATTTACATCACCGGGGTGGGCAAAGAGAGCGTGATTTGGGTGGTGGATGGCGCCACGCTGAAGCTGAAAGGAACCATCGCAAATACGGGTACCTACAGCACCGGGCTGGCACTTGATGCCAGGGCGAAACGCCTTTATACAACGAATGCGGACGGCGAGCTGGTCACCATTGATACCGCCACCAACACCATCCTCAGTCGCAAAAAAGTGCAGGACGACGGCAAAGAACACTTCTACCTGAATTTGAGCCTGGACACCGCCGGTCAGCGTGCCTTCCTGACCGACTCAAAACAACCGGAAGTGCTGGTGGTGAGCCTGAAAGACGGCAGCGTGATGGAGAAAATTGCGGCGCCTGAATCACTGGCGGTTCTGTTTAACCCGGCTCGCAATGAAGCCTACGTGACGCACCGTGAAGCCGGTAAAGTGAGCGTGATTGACGCGAAGTCTTATAAGGTGACAAAAACCTTCGACACGCCTGTCTACCCGAACAGCCTGGCGCTGTCTGCCGATGGCAAAATCCTGTACGTGACGGTGAAACAAAAATCAACTCGCCAGCAGGAAGCCACTCAGCCTGACGATGTGATTCGTATTGCACTCTAATGTGGGAATTGCCCGGTGGCGCTGCGCTTACCGGGCCTACAAAAACGATAATATGTAGGCCGGGTAAGGCGAAGCCGCCACCCGGCTTTTTTATTAACGCGAGGTCTCTTCCACCAGCGGTGCGTCGTGTTTTTCATCATCAGGATGAACCGGCGCGGTGCTGTGAATTTCGTGAACGCGTTTACGTACGCCAAACCAGCCTGCGATCAGCAATACGGCCAGCAGCGGAATGGTGGCGATGGTATAGGTACCGTTCGGGTAGTCGAACGCCATCAGTACCAGCACGCTAAACAGGAAGAGCAGGGTGAGCCATGAGGTCACCGGTGCGCCCGGCAGCTTAAAGCTGACGTCAGCGGCTTTGCCTTCTTTAATGGCTTTACGCAGGCGCATCTGGCAAACCACGATAAAGGCCCAGGAGGCGATAATCCCAAGTGCGGCCACGTTAAGAACGATCTCGAAGACCTGAGACGGCACCAGATAGTTCAGGAATACACCGAAGACATACACCACCAGGGTCGCCAGAATACCGGCATACGGTACGTGCTGCTTGCTCATCTTCGACATGAACTTCGGCGCAGAACCGCCCATCGACATAGAGCGCAGGATACGACCGGTAGAATAAAGGCCGGAGTTGAGGCTGGAGAGTGCCGCCGTCAGTACCACGATGTTCATGATACTGCCAACGTAAGGCACGCCGAGCTTGGAGAAGAAGGTGACAAACGGGCTCTGACCAGCCTGATAGGCATTCCACGGCAGCAGCAGAACCAGCAGCACCACGGAACCAACGTAGAACAGACCGATACGCCAGATCACGCTGTTAATGGCTTTCGGCACCATGGTCTGCGGGTCTTTACATTCACCCGCTGCGGTACCCACCAGTTCGATAGAGGCAAAGGCAAACACGACGCCCTGAACCAGAACCAGCGCAGGCAGCAGACCGTGCGGGAAGAAACCGCCGTTATCGGTTATCAGGTGGAAGCCGGTGGCATTGCCATCCAGCGGCTTACCGCTGCCGAGGAACACGGTCCCGACGACCAGGAAAATCACAATCGCCAGCACTTTTACCAGCGCAAACCAGAACTCCATTTCGGCGAACCACTTCACGCCGATCATGTTCATGGTGCCGACAATCGCCAGCGCCCCAAGGGCAAAGACCCACTGCGGCACGTCACCGAACGCGCCCCAGTAGTGCATGTAGAGCGCAACGGCGGTGATATCGACGATACCGGTCATCGCCCAGTTGACGAAGTACATCCAGCCTGCCACGTAGGCCGCTTTTTCACCGAGGAATTCACGGGCGTAGGAAACAAAACTCCCGCTGGACGGACGATGCAGCACCAGTTCACCCAGTGCGCGAAGAATGAAGAAAGAGAAGATCCCGCACACCAGATACACCAGGGCGAGAGCCGGGCCAGCCATTTGCAGACGCGCACCAGCACCTAAAAACAGACCTGTTCCGATAGCGCCGCCGATGGCGATCATTTGCACCTGACGGTTGCCCATCGCTTTGTGGTAGCCCTCTTCGTGGGAGTTCAACCAGCGACGTTTAGCAGCGTGATGATCGGCTGCGCTTTTATTGCTTGTTTTCATTGAGTTACCTGTTTGCCTGTCTGAACCATTATCGTGATAGTCCTGCCTGGCAGAGAGCGATACAAACGATTGCTTCTGCGCAAACACATGTCGCCTTCCCAGTCATTCTGCGTATGGATAAGGCGAAACATGGCGAGGCATCCTACCTGCAATTCATAAGCGACGCAAAATATAACCGTGTCGAAAGTGATGCAGGTCGAAGGAAATCGTGTGGTCAGAGCAGATGAGGATTACAACACGCTGAATCGTGGCGAGTTTTTAGACAAAACGGTCAGTGGGTTGATTGTTTAATCATCAGATTCGCTTAATAATTACCAGGTGGTAAAGATTTTGCCTGCTGCAGAGCATCTAACAGTAACCTGAAAGCGGTAGTGTGCTGGCGACGGCTCGGATAATAAAGGTGATATCCCTCGAACGTGGGGCACCATGATTCAAGAACCCTGGCCAGCCGTCCCTCACTCAGCGCCCTCAGAACAGCCCCCTCCGGCACGTAAGCTAATCCGAGGCCATTCTCCGCAGCGTCAATGCGCTGCGACAGGTTGGTCAGCGTAAGCTGCCCCTCAACCCGCACGCGAAGCTCGCGCCCGTCGCGTTCAAATTCCCAGTGATACAATCCCCCGCGTGTCGGCAGGCGCATGTTAATGCAACGGTGGTTAGCGAGCTGCTCCGGCGTCTGCGGCACGCCAACGCGAGCCAGGTAATCCGGGGAGCCGACTACCGCCATGCGCATATCCGGCGCGATACGTATCGCAATCATATCTTTCGCCACCTGTTCACCGAGGCGCACACCTGCGTCGAAACGACCATCAACAATATTTGTCAGGCCGTTATCGACCGTCACGTCAACGTTAATCTCCGGATATTGCACCATGAAAGCCTTCAGCACCGGCCAGAGCACAGCATCCATTGCATGCTCACCCGCGACGATGCGGACAGTACCTGCGGGTTTGTCCCGAGCGCTGCGAAGCGCCGTAAGTTCCTGTTCAATCTCCAGCAGATGCGGGCTTAAGCGCGTAAAGAGCTGCTCACCCGCCTGGGTGGGAACAACGCTCCGGGTTGTACGGGTTAACAGACGAACGTCGAGTCGCGCTTCAAGCTTGCGCATGGCATGACTCAGCGCCGATTGCGAGACGCCCAGCTGCGCCGCCGCACGCGTAAAGCTGCGCTCACGGGCAACCACCATAAAAGAGAGCAGATCGTTGAAGTTATCTTTTAGCATCACGGTTCTATTTATGAATGTAAGTCATGTGTTCTATCTGATTATGCACTCTAATCCTCCGGATTGCTTTGCGCTACTGTTAACTCAACAGTAAAAGAGGAGCATAAGATGAAAATTATCCGTAGCGGTTCATTACCTTCCGCAAAGGGACCGGAAGCCTGGTTCTCCGGGACCGTTCGCATTGATGCGCCATTCCAGGCAAGCGAACCGGCCAGCGTCGGTGGCGCAACCGTCACCTTCGAGCCAGGCGCGCGCACCGCGTGGCATACGCATCCCCTTGGTCAAACGCTGATAGTGACGCTGGGTCGCGGCTGGTTACAGGAGTGGGGCAACGCGGCGGAAATATTGAATCAGGGCGATATCGCCTGGATCCCACCCGGCGTGAAACACTGGCACGGCGCAAGTGCGCAAACGGCAATGACGCATATTGCTATCGCAGAATCCGTCAATGGCAGTCCGGTAACATGGCTGGAAAAAGTCACCGACGAGCAGTACCCGGGCGAATAGTCGCTGAGCGGAGTGGAAGGGAACGCCCGATGAGGAACTACTGAAGACGCTGGCAAATACGCTCGCTGCCATACCCGGCTGGGTGCTTGATGGCAACTACAACCGCACGCGCCCACATTCAGTTTGTTCGCATCACCCATCGCCAGGAGGCGGATGCGCTGATTGCTTCGCTGAAAACTCACCCCTAGCAGGGCGCTGTATATCTGATTTCCAGAAAACTAAATGTAAATTAATTGTTTCTCAGTGGTGAAATACGCCCTTAATAATGTCGACATGTTAAGTCAAACGAGAACGCAACATGTCATGGCGAATCAGCATTCTGGACAAAAGCCCCATCGCTGAAAACGAAACGGCTGCCGATGCACTGGCGCGTACGTTAGCGCTGGCGCAGCAGGCAGAAAATCTGGGCTATCACCGCTTCTGGATTGCCGAACACCACAATACCCCTCAGCTTGCCAGTCCCTCGCCGGAGCTGCTGATTGCCTGGATCCTCGGGCAAACAACGCGCATCCGGGTCGGTTCCGGGGGCGTCATGCTCCAGCACTACAGCCCGTATAAAGTCGCCGAGAATTTCAACGTGCTGGCCGCGCTGGCGCCCGGCCGCGTGGATCTTGGCGTCGGAAAAGCGCCTGGGGGATTACCGCTCTCGACCCGCGCGCTGCAGCTGGGGCTGGATCAGCAGGAAAAGGGCAGCTTTGCCGAACAGCTGGCCCAGCTCGATCGCTGGATCCGCCCTGAAAACCACTCAGCGGAGGAAGCGGTTCGCGCCACGCCGCTGCCGCCGGTACCTGCACAGGGTTTTCTGCTGGGCGCCAGCACGGAAAGCGCGCTGCTCGCCGCATCACTCGACTGGCACTTTGTCTTTGCCGCGCATCTGAACGGAGACCCGGAACTGTTACGCGAGGTGGTTTCGACCTGGCGTAAGAACAGCGCGCGGGAGGTGATAGTGGCGGTGCAGGCGATTATCGCGCCGACCCAGGTTGAGGCCGAAGCCCTGGCGCAGAAGGTCGAAGTGTGGGGTGTTGAGCTGGCAAACGGCCAGCGCGTGACCGTCGCCAGTGAGGATCAGGCCTATGCCTTTGCCCGTCAGGCCGGGAGCGAGCCAGTGCGCATCGCCCGTCGCGCCCAGTCGCTGCTGGCGGGGACGGCGGAGTCGGTGCTGGAACAGCTGAACGCGCTACACGCGCAGTGGGGGATCGACGAATTTATCATCGACACGCCGGTTGCGGAGGGGGCAACGCGCGTGCAGTCCCTGCGTTTGCTGGCCGAGGCGCGTCTGAACACGGAGGTTACCGTATGAGCTTTGGTGAACAACTGATTGCCTGGCGTCGCGAGCTGCATCAGAACCCGGAGCTGTCCGGCCAGGAAGTGGAAACGACGGCGCGCCTGCGCCGGTGGCTGTCAGCCGCGGGCATCACGCCGCTGCCTTACGACCTGCCGACCGGTGTGGTGGCGGAGATCGGGACCGGTAACAAACTGATCGCGCTGCGGGCAGACATTGATGCCCTGCCCATTGAGGAGCGCAGCGGCGTGCCGTTTAGCTCGCAACAGCCCGGCGTGATGCATGCCTGCGGACACGATATCCATACCAGCGTGATCCTCGGTGCAGCGTTAAAACTGAAAGCGCGGGAAGCCTCGCTTAAGGGGCGGGTGCGTATCCTGTTTCAGCCAGCCGAAGAGAACTTTGGGGGGGCGAAGAGCATGGTGCGGGCCGGTGCCCTGCGGGATGTCAGCGCGATTTTTGGGATGCACAACGAGCCCGGCCTGCCGGTGGGGAAGTTCGCGACCCGTGGCGGGCCGTTCTATGCCAACGTCGACCGCTTCGCGATCCGCATTACCGGTAAAGGCGCGCACGCCGCGCGCCCGCATGAAGGCAACGACGCTATTCTCCTGGCCAGCCAGCTGGTGACCGCGCTGCAAAGCGTCGCCAGCCGCAATGTGAATACGCTGGATTCGGTAGTGCTGAGCGTGACGCGCATCGCCGGGGGCAACACCTGGAACGTGCTGCCGGAAAGCGTTGAGCTGGAAGGTACGCTACGCACTCACCGCACGGAAGTGCAGCAGAACGTGAAGGCCCGCGTGGGGGAAATTGCGGCCGGTTTTGCCAGTGCTTTTAGCGCGCAGATTGATATCACCTGGTTTGCCGGGCCCACTGCGCTGGTCAATGACCAACGCTGGGCCGATTTCGCCACCTCGGTCGCCCGTGAAGCGGGGTATGAAACCCATCACGCCGAGCTACATATGGGCGGAGAAGATTTCGCAGTCTATCTCCAGTCTGTGCCCGGCGCGTTTGTCAGCATCGGCAGCAACAGTCCGTTTGGTTTACACCACCCGGCATTTAATCCGGATGAAGCCTTAATTGAACCCGCTGCCCGCTATTTTGCCCAGCTTGCGGAACACGCCCTGCAACACGTCTGATTAATCATGAGGTAAATATGTCTGCACATCGTCAACTGCGGCTCGGGACCATTTTGCATGGCGCATCCGGAAATATGTCCGCCTGGCGTCATCCGGCGGCCGTCGCGGATGCCAGTATCAATTTTGATTTCGTTAAAGAGACGGCATTAAAAGCGGAAGAGGGCAAACTCGATTTCTTATTCGTTGCCGACGGTCTTTATATTAACGAAAAATCGATCCCGCATTTTTTAAACCGGTTTGAGCCCTTAACGGTGTTATCTGCGCTGGCAAGTATTACCTCGCGCCTGGGGCTGGTGGGAACCTTATCCACCTCCTACAGCGAGCCCTTTACCACGGCACGGCAGTTCGCCAGCCTCGACCACCTGAGCAACGGACGTGCGGGCTGGAACGTGGTGACTTCGCCGCTGGAAGGTTCAGCGAAGAACTTTTCCCGCGAAAAACACCCGGAACATGCGCTGCGCTATCGCATTGCCGATGAGTATCTGGACGTGGTGAAAGGACTTTGGGACTCCTGGGAAGAGGATGCTTTTATCCGTAATAAAGAGAGCGGTCAGTTTTTTGACCCGGCTAAACTGCACCCTCTGAATCATCACGGGGATTTCTTCCAGGTCGCCGGGCCGCTCAATATTGGTCGCACGCCGCAAGGACGTCCGGTTGTCTTTCAGGCCGGTGCGTCGGATGACGGGAAAAAACTGGCGGCAAAACATGCCGACGCCATTTTTACCCACCATGACACCTTCGAAGAAGCGAAAGCGTTTTATCGTGACGTGAAACAGCAACTGGAAACGAACGGTCGGCGCGCGTCTGACTTACAGATTTTCCAGGGCGTCAGCGTCATCGTTGGCAACGATGCCGAAGACGTGGAAAACCAGTACCAGACTACGGCGGCGCTGGTGTCGATTCACGATGCCCTTAATTACCTCGGACGTTATTTTGAGCATCACGATTTTAGTCAGTATCCGCTCGACGAGCCGTTCCCGGATATCGGCGATCTAGGGAAAAACAGCTTCCGCAGCACCACCGATGAAATTAAGCGTAACGCCCGCGAGCGCAACTTAACCCTGCGCCAGGTGGCGCTGGAAGCCGCGTCGCCGCGCCCGCGTTTTTCCGGCACGCCGGAAGAGGTTGCAGACGGCCTTCAGGCCTGGTTTGAAGGCTATGCCGCAGACGGCTTCATCATTCAGGGCGGCACGCCGGATACCTTCCCGCGCTTTGTTGACCAGGTAGTGCCCGTTTTGCAGGCCCGCGGCCTGTTCCGTACCGACTATCCCGGCACCACGCTGCGCGACAGCTTAGGTCTGGATCAACCGAAAAACACGTTCACACAACAATAAAAGAGAACACCGCTATGCAGAAAACATCGCTTATTCTGGCGCTCGCGCTGGCCTTTACCCCTGTCGTCCGGGCAGAGAATGTCACGATTAACGGCACTGGCGTGAGTATTGAGGCCAATAAAACGCCGATCAACACCGTCAAAAACGGTGATGCGGTGGCGCAGCTACCGAAGGATTATCGCTTTGCCGTGCCCGGGAAATTTACCGTGGCGGTAGCGGGGCTGAATCAACCGCCGCTCACGGTTTTCTCCGATGACAACAAAACGCTGTTGGGAAGCGAGGTCGACGTCGCTCGCCTGGTGGCTGACAGCCTCGGGCTGGAGCTGAACGTGGTGCCGACCTCGTGGGAAGACTGGCCGCTGGGCGTGGCGTCCGGAAAATACGATGCCGCCATCAGCAATATTACCGTCACCAAAGCGCGCAAAGAGAAGTTTGATTTCGCCACCTACCGTAAGGACTCCCTCGGTTTCTACGTGAAATCGACCAGCCCGATTACCTCGCTTAAAAAAGCAGAGGACATCGCCGGGCTCAGGATTATTGTGGGCTCCGGTACCAATCAGGAAGCCATTCTGCTGGCATGGAATGCCGAGAACCTCAAGAAGGGGCTAAAACCCTTTACTCCGATCTACACCAAAGACGATGCGGCGCAAACGCTGGCGCTGCAGTCCGGGCGCGCGGATGCCTACTTTGGCCCGAACGTGATTGGCGCGTGGAAAGCGGCGCTCAACGGCAAAACCAAACTCGTCGGCAGCGTGGACGGCGGCTGGCCGAAAGCGGCGCATATCGCGGTCACGCTGAGAAAAGGCAGCGGCCTGGTCGAGCCGGTGCAAACCGCGCTTAATGGCGTAATCAAAAACGGCGATTACGCCAAAGTACTAAACCGCTGGGGAGAAGGGGTTGAGCGCATTGCTCATTCCGAGGTAAACCCGGCAGGTCTGGGAGATTAAGGAGGCGCTATGCGTGAACAATTTCGTGATGTTTCGCCGGAAGATGCCGAACTGCAGCCGATTATCGAGGGACTGTTCGGTGAATATGCCGCCCGCTACGGCGACTACTTCTCTAAGGACGCGGAAGTTGAGCTCACGGCGTGGTATTTGGCGCCACAGGGGCTGTTTATCGTGCTGGAACGTGACGAGAAGATTATCGCCACCGGTGCGTACAAACCCTTTGATGAACGGACCGCCGAAATTAAACGCATCTGGACGGACAAATCCCTGCGTCAGCAGGGGCTTGCTGCCCGCGTGGTGCAGGAACTGGAGCGCAGGGCGGTGCTGGCGGGTTACAGCCAGATCTACCTGACGACCGGTTTTCGTCAACCGGAAGCGGTGCGGCTCTATCTCAGCCAGGGATACCAGCCGCAGTTCGATCTCACCCGTGACCCGGAAGAGTACAGCCAGCCGCCGTTTGACGGTCGGCTGCGTTTCACCAAAACGCTGGTACGCGAAGCGTTCAGTAAAACCGCATGAGGAACGACGATGAGCAACGTTGAAACCATTAAGGTGGTCCCGGCGCGTTATCCGCTGCGGACCGTCGGCGCCGTGGTGGCCCTGTTTATCCTGGCCGTTGTGATCCAGTCCGTGGCCTTTAACCCGCGCTGGGAGTGGGCGGTGTTTGCCCGCTGGTTCTTTGACCCGGTGATCCTCGCAGGTGTCGGGCAGACCCTGCTGCTGACCCTGATCGGCACTGCGCTGAGCGTGGTGATTGGCGGCCTGCTGGCCCTGGCGAGACTCTCTTCCTCCTGGCTGTTAAGCAGCCTGGCGTGGGGATACATCTGGTTGTTCCGCTCGCTGCCGCTCATAGTCGTGCTGATCATCCTCTACAACTTCTCCTATCTCTACGACACGCTCTCGATCGGCGTACCGTTCACCCGCATCACCTGGGGCAGTTTTGAAACCATCAACGTGCTCGGGCAATTTTCTACCGCGGTGGTGGGGTTAACCCTCGTTCAGAGTGCCTATACCGCCGAGATCATTCGTGGCGGATTCCTCGGGGTCGATCACGGCCAGTATGAGGCCGCCGCCGCGCTCGGCCTGCCCGCATGGCGTCGCACGGTGCGGATCATTCTGCCCCAGGCGCTGCGTACCATATTGCCGTCGGGGTTCAATGAAATTATCAGTCTCGCCAAGGGTACGGCGATGGTGTATGTCCTGGCGATGCCGGAGCTGTTCTATACCATCCAGATGATCTACAACCGCACGCAGGAGGTGATCCCGCTGCTGATGGTCGGTGCCGCGTGGTACCTGGCGATCACCACCGTTCTGTCCGCTATCCAGTATGGTGTTGAGCGCGGGCTCGCCCGCAGCGAACGCCGCTCCGCCGTGAACCAGAACAGCGCCACCCGTCGTAGCCGCGCTGTCACCACCACGCCTGCACAGGAGCCCGTCCATGCAAGCCTCTCCTGAAGGACATATTTCAATTACCGGCGTCAGCAAATATTTTGGCCGCCATAAAGCGCTCGACAACGTCACGCTTGAGATCCCGCCGGGCTCCGTAACGGTGATCCTCGGACCGTCCGGCTCGGGTAAATCGACGCTGCTACGCACCATTAACCACCTGGAGCGCGTCGACGAAGGCTTCATCCAGATCGACGGGGACTACATTGGCTACCGTCGTCAGGGTGACAGGCTTTACGAACTGAAAGAGAACGAGATCCTCAAGCAGCGCGTCAACGTGGGCTACGTGTTTCAGAACTTCAATCTCTTTCCGCATCTCACGGTGCTGGAAAATCTGATTGAGGCGCCCATCGCGCATAAAAAGCTCAGCAGGAAAGAGGCGGTGGAAAGGGCATATAGCCTGCTGGATGTGGTGGGGCTGAGGGATAAAGCGGACGCCTGGTCCCGCCATCTCTCCGGCGGCCAGCAGCAGCGCATTGCCATTGCCCGTGCGCTGGCGCTGCGTCCGCGCGTAATGCTGTTTGACGAGCCTACCTCGGCGCTGGATCCGGAGCTGGTGGGGGAAGTCCTGGACGTCATCAAAAAGCTGGCCCGCTCTGGCACCACGCTGGTGGTGGTCACGCATGAGATCGGCTTTGCCCGGGAAGTGGCGGATCAGGTGGTATTTATGGTCGACGGGAAAATTGTGGAGCAGGGCAACAGCGACGACGTTTTAAACCGTCCGTCGCACCCGCGAACGCGCCAGTTCCTCTCTAAAGTGCTGTAAGGAGCGCAGATGAAATATGGATGTCTGGTTGGGTTGTTCTTCACGACGGTGAGCCATGCCGGGATTGATGTGCAGGCCAACGAGCAGCCGCTGCCGGTGACGGTGGATCGGCAGGCGGTGGAGAAGATCCCCGCAAACTACAGGTTTGTTGAGCCGGGAACGCTTACGGTTGCCGTTTCCATGCTGAACTCTCCACCGCTGGCGCTGCTGGCCAGCGACAATCGCACGCGCATCGGCAGCGATCCGGATATCGCCCGCCTGCTGGCGGGTAGCCTGGGGCTCAAGCTGAAGCTGATACCGACGGCGTGGGAAGACTGGCCGCTGGGGATCGCCTCCGGACGCTACGACGTGGCGCTGGTGAACATTGCGGTGACCGAACAGCGTAAAGAGAAGTTTGATTTTGCGACCTACCGCGTCGATTCGCTGGCGTTCTCGGTGAAATCCACCAGCGAGATTCAGTCGATCAAAAGCCCGGAAGATCTGGCCGGGAAAAAGGTGATTGTCGGCTCGGGGACCAATCAGGAGCGCATCCTGCTGGGCTGGAACGAGGAGAACAAAAAGGCGGGACGCGAACCTGCGCTGCCGGTCTATCTCCACGACGATGCCTCGGGCAATCTCTATCTTCAGTCTGGCCGGGCGGATGTGTTATTTGGTCCGCAGTCGGTTTCGTCCTGGAAAGCGGCGCTCACCGGAAAAACGCGCGTCGTGGGGTTAGGCCCAAAGAAAGCCTTTGTCGCCACGACCACGAAAAAGGGGAATGGGCTGGTGTACGCTCTGCAGGCCGCGCTGGACGGGGCGATTGCGCGGGGTGAGTACCAGAAGGTGCTGGCGCGCTGGGGTGAACAGGGCGAAGCGGTCACGCAGTCGGAGGTCAACCCGCCTGGGATAACCTACTAATGGTGCTCTACACTTAGGGTTTTCATCCCTGAGGGGGCAACATGATGAAACTTTATGGCGTACCCGGCTGGGGCTCGACAATCAGTGAAGTGATGCTGACCCTGGCCGATATCCCTTATCAGTTTGTGAACGTGGACGGGTTTGACCAGCCTGGTCCGCAGCGTGAGTTGCTGCAAAAGCTCAATCCGCTGTGTCAGGTGCCCACGCTGGCGCTGGAAAATGGCGCCATCATGACCGAAACGGCGGCGATTGCCCTGATGGTACTCGACCGCTGTCCCGATCTTGCGCCGCCCGTGGGGCAGGCCGAACGCCAGCAGTTTCAGCGTTTGCTTATCTGGTTTGTGGCTAACGTCTATCCCACTTTTACGTTTGCAGATTATCCCGAACGCTGGGCGCCCGACGCACCGGAACAGTTGCAGAAAAACTGCATTGCGTACCGGAAATCCCTCTATTTATGGTTCGAAAGTCAGCTTAAAGCCGCGCCGTTTGCATTGGGGGAACGGCTGACGCTGCTGGATGTGTATATTGCCGTGGCGCGCACCTGGGGGCCTCGCCACGACTGGTTTGCTGCCAATACCCCGAAATTTACGGCGATCGCCGATACCGTCTGTCAGCTGCCAGAACTGCACAAGGTGTTAAAGGCAAATACTATTATCTGATAACGTGAAGCGCTCAACCACAACAGGAAACCTGCATATGCCACACGTAGATATCAAATACTTTCCCCGCGATCTCAACGACGAACAAAAAACCGCGCTGGCGGCCGATATTGCCGAAGTGATTACGCGGCATCTTAACAGTAAAGATCGTTCCATTTCGGTAGCGCTGAATGAAGTTCAGGAAGCAGACTGGAAAGCACAGGTCTGGGATACCGAGATCGCCCCGAAGATGGATGACCTGATTAAGAAACCGGGATATTCAATGTAAGTTTTATGCCGGGTGGCCGCTTCGTCTTACCCGGCTTTGTCTGCCTCTCCAGCCTTCTTTCCGCAAAAAACGATAAAAATAAGTTTAATCTTATCCGGTACACTTTACGTTCCTGACTGACATTTTATAAATCCTTAGGAAAGATCGACAACAGAATCAATTAAGGACAGCAACGTTAAAGGATAATTTTCTCATGACAAAATTACCCCGGTTTTCACCTGCCTTTTTCCATCCTCGATACTGGCTAAGCTGGACAGGCATCGCCGCGCTATGGCTCATTATGCTACTGCCTTATCCGCTGTTATTCAGAATTGGACATCGCCTCGGGCGGCTGGCTATGCGCCTTCTCCCTCGCCGCGTGGCGATTGCCCGCCGCAACCTTGAGCTATGCTTCTCGCAGATGAAAGCAGAGGAGCGTGAAGCCTTGCTGCAGCGTAACTTTGAATCCGTGGGGATGGGGGTAATTGAAACCGGCATGGCGTGGTTCTGGCCCGAGTGGCGGGTGCGTAAATGCTTTACCGTGCGCGGGTATGAACATATGGAGCAGGCCAGGGCGCAAGGAAAGGGCGTGGTGCTGGTTGGCATGCATTTTCTCACCCTTGAACTGGGCGCGCGGATTTTTGGCATGCTCAACCCGGGGATTGGGGTTTATCGTCCGAACAATAATGCGTTGCTGGACTGGCTTCAGACGCGCGGGCGTCTGCGTTCTAATAAAACCATGCTGGACCGTCATGATTTAAAAGGCATGATCCGCGCCCTGAAGCAGAATGAGATTCTGTGGTACGCCCCGGATCACGACTATGGCAAGGCTAACAGCGTGTTTGCACCCTTCTTTGCTGTCCCGGATGCCGCAACTACGGCAGGAAGCTATATGCTGGTAAAAAGTGCTCAGCCCGCCGTGATTCCGTTCGTGCCCCGTCGCAGGGCGGACGGAACCGGTTACGAACTGATTATTCTTGAGGATATCAGCGCGTCGTTGCAGGGTGCTGACAAAGAGACGGTTGCAACGCAGATGAACAGGGCTATCGAGCGAGCCGTGCTGATGGCACCGGAGCAGTATATGTGGCTCCACCGACGCTTCAAAACGCGCCCGGAAGGCCAGCCGGACAGGTATGCCCGCCGCAAGAGCGTGGCATCGCGAGTGGATATTCTCCCCGCCGACGAGCTTACTGACCGCTCGGGCGTCCAGCACTAAGGGAGCATCCTGCCCTCACCATGCGGTGAGGGCCTGCGGTACGGCGCATAGTCCGCAGGCCACCAGGGCTGCTGTCGAGTATCTACAGTGGCGAGAGATAACAACATGACCGGAAAATTGCGGCCAGCTTTTTTACCGCGTCTTCTATTTCCCTTTCGGTGTAAGCGGCAAATCCCATTAAAAAACCGGTGGATACCGGGCTGCCTGCATATAAGCCGGTAAGTCCTAATATATCAATATCAGCGCGACGGGCCGCGGCGGCAATATCCTTCTCGGATAGCCCGTGCCTCAGGTGGCAAGGCATCTGCATGCCACCCGCTGGCGTTGTGTACACAACATAATCAGAAAGATACTCGTCCATCAGACTGGCCAGTTTGTCGCGACGAGCAACATAAACGTTCCTCATCTTGCGAATATAGGCACCAAAATGGCCCCCCTCCAAAAATTTAGCCAGCGTCAGTTGAGTTATTGATGCGGTATGGCCGTCCATTAATGTCCTGGCCATGGTAAAGGGTTCGGTCAGTTCTGAGGGGACGATCATGTACGCAATACGTAGCCCGGGGAACAGCGACTTGGTGAACGTGCCGATATAAATTGTCCGGTTGTAAGCATCCAGCCCCTGAAGGCAGGCCATAGGCTTTCCTTCATAGTGAAACTCACTGTCATAGTCATCCTCAATGATCCAGGCGGCGTGACGGTTTGCCCAGTCAATGACGGCCAGTCGTCGGTCAAGAGAGAGTGTCACCCCGGTTGGATACTGATGAGAAGGGGTAAGGTAGATAGCTCTGGCAGGTTCGGTTAGCGAATTAAGTGCGTCAACGGATATGCCTTTTTCATCAAGAGGAACCGGGACAGGGTGCAGTCCGGCAGCCTTAAACGCTTTGTGTGCCCCTTGATAGGTGGGATCTTCTATGACAATACTCTCCCCGTTGTCCAGCAGCACGTGTGAACAGAGCGCTAGCGCCTGTTGAGAACTTGTCAGAACGATCACCTGTTCTGCACTCGCACGTGTCCCGCGCTCAAGATTGACATATTCCGCGATGGCCCGCCGTAAGCGCTCCATGCCCTGCGGTGGACTTTGCTCCAGTATTTTGTGCTGATATTCCTTCAGGACCTGCCGCTGAAGACGCTCCCAGGTTGGAAGGGGGAACAGGCGGGTTTCGGGGATACCGGGCGCCAGCGGACGTGGCGAAGAAAACTCGCGGATCCCGCCACTTTCATAGATGACCTTTCCACGGGCGCTAAGTTTTGCTTTTCGTGTTTCCGCGGTTGGCGGATGCTGTCGGGAACGTGGTTTTAAAAACCGGGCGCTGGAAGAGACGAAGCTCCCTCTGCCTGTTTGCCGCTCAATAAAACCTTCTGCATGCAGGCTGGAATAGGCTGCTTCAACCGTATCCCGCGAAACATTCAATGAGGTAGCCAGCGCACGTGAAGCAGGAAGCGCCTTACCGTGCGATAAGGTCCCTTCAAGTATCAATGTGCGTATCGCTCTCTGGATCCTTTCATGAAGCGGTAGTGAACCGTTTGCAGGGTCGGAAATCCATGCCTTAACCGTTTCAAGCTGCGCGTGCTTAAACATTATGTTGTCCACTTTTCCCTCTGTGTCCCTTGATTCTAAAGCAATATTGCATGCAGCAGGATGAAAAATTGGTCTGCCTTTGTGATGAGAATTGGCGGGGCAAAACGGGCCATTCAGCGAATACACTCTTCCTGAAACAAATACGGGATAAGCACAGAGGCAATATGAATAATACGAGCGTGACCATTGAGGCAGTTAAAGAACGTGATTTTGAAAGCTGGATGCCACTATGGAGAAAATATCAGGAATTTTACAACGTCGATCTGTCCTGGGCAGTGACCGAACGAACCTGGCAACGATTTTTCAGCTCCGTTGAGCCAGTATTCTGCGTAGTGGCACGATGCAATGGAGAGGTGGTGGGGTTTGCGCATTATCTTTTTCACCGTTCGACCTGGGCTGAGAGCGATTATTGCTACCTCGAAGATTTATATGTCAGCGATGCAGCAAGGGGCAAACACACGGGCAAACAGTTAATAGAATATGTGCAGAGAGAAGCAAGAAAACATCACGCCAGCCATCTTTACTGGCATACGCATGAAGCCAATTATCGCGCGCAACGATTGTACGACTGGATTGCGAAAAAAAGCGGGATGATTGAATATCGTATGCACGTAAGATAAATCCCTTCGCTGTCCGTGTGCCCCTTAAATTTTTAAGGGGCATTAAACCAGACGTACTCTTATCATTTAGCCTGCAAAAGTATCTCCATCAGCCCTGGAAAACGGGTATCCAGATCGTCTCTTCGCAAAGAAATCATGTTTTCTCGTCCCTGCGGACGCTGCCAGATGACGCCGCTGTCCCGCAATACGCGCCAGTGGTGGGTCATGGTGGATTTCACCACATCTTCCGGGCGCAGCGCGTTACAGCTGAGTTCGCCGCCGTCAGCAAGTCGGCGGATAATTGACAGCCGGAGCGGGTTGCCGAGGGCAAACAGCACATTTTCCAGCAGTATTTGTTCTGTTTCAGGGTGGTTTGGGATCATCGTTTTCCTGCGTATGGCGTCAGATTGAGCTATATCAACAATAGGTCAACCCGTAAAAAATAGTTCGATAATACTCGTACAATAGGACTATTATAGCAAACGAACGAATACACGACCATCCCGGTCGTCACAGACAAGTCAGAAAGACTTAAGGAAATAGTATGCCCCGACCCATCCCTCTCGAACGTTATCGCAACATCGGTATCTCCGCGCATATCGATGCCGGTAAAACAACCACCACTGAGCGCATCCTGTTTTATACCGGGATGAGCCATAAGCTGGGTGAAGTACACGATGGCGCGGCAACCACTGACTGGATGGCGCAGGAGCAAGAGCGCGGGATCACGATTACCTCCGCGGCGGTCAGCTGCTTCTGGCCAGGCATGGACAGAGGGTTTGAACCGCACCGGATCAACATCATCGACACCCCGGGGCACGTGGATTTCACCATTGAGGTCGAACGTTCCATGCGCGTGCTCGACGGCGCGGTCATGGTGTATGACTCCGTGGGTGGCGTGCAGCCACAGTCGGAAACCGTCTGGCGTCAGGCGAACAAATACAAAGTTCCTCGCATTGCGTTTGTTAACAAAATGGACCGTCCGGGGGCCGATTTCTTCCGCGTGGTGCGGATGATGCAGGAACGCCTGAAGGCCAACCCGGTGCCGATTGTGATTCCGGTTGGCGCGGAAGAGCACTTCACTGGCGTGGTGGATCTCATCAAGATGCGCACCATTTTGTGGGACGATGCCACTCAGGGCATGGTGTTTACCTATGCACCCGTGCCGGACGATCTCGTCAGTACCGCCCAGGAATGGCGGGAAAAAATGGTCTCAGCCGCGGCGGAAGCCAGCGATGAGCTGATGGATAAGTACCTTGAAACGGGAGATCTGACGGAAGCGGACATGATTAAAGGCCTGCGTATCCGCACCATTTCTGGCGAAATCCAACCGATGCTGTGCGGCAGCGCGTTCAAAAACAAAGGCGTGCAGCGCATGCTTGATGCGGTGATTGAGCTGATGCCGTCCCCGCTGGACGTGCCGGCCATTGATGGCGTGGATGAAAAAGGGCAGCACGCGGAGCGTCATCCTAGCGATGATGAGCCGTTCTCCGCCCTGGCATTCAAGCTGATGAGCGACCCGTATGTCGGGCAACTGACCTTTATCCGCGTTTACTCTGGCGTGCTGCGTAAAGGTGATGCGGTCTATAACCCGGTGAAAGGAAAAAAAGAGCGCATCGGGCGTATCGTGCTGATGCACGCCAACGACCGTCACGAGGTGGATGAACTGCGCGCCGGGGACATCGCGGCCTGCGTTGGGCTGAAAGACGTGACCACGGGTGATACGCTCACCGACCCGAACGCCGTTATCACGCTTGAACGCATGGAGTTCCCGGATCCGGTTATCTCGCTGGCAATCGAGCCGAAAACCAAAGGCGATCAGGAGAAAATGGGGATCGCGCTGCAGCGTCTGGCAGCGGAAGATCCGTCGTTCCGTCTGCATACTGACGAAGAGTCCGGTCAGACCATTATTTCCGGAATGGGTGAGTTACACCTGGAGATTATCGTCGACCGTATGAAGCGTGAGTTTGGCGTCGAGGCGAACATTGGTCGTCCACAGGTGACCTACCGTGAAACCCTGCGTAAGGCGGTGAAGGATATCGAAGGTAAGTTTGTCCGTCAGTCCGGTGGTAAAGGGCAGTATGGCCATGTTGTCCTGAGCCTGGAGCCGACAGAACCTGGCAGTGGCTTTACGTTTGAGGATGCGACCAAGGGCGGCGTGGTGCCACGCGAGTATATCCCGTCCGTTGAGAAAGGGCTGCGGGAGGCGATGAACAGCGGTGTGCTGGCGGGCTATCCGGTTGTCGATGTTAAAGCGACGCTGACGTTTGGCTCGTACCACGATGTCGACTCTTCTGAGATGGCGTTCCGCATGGCGGCAATCCTTGGTTTCAAAGAGGGCGCTCGCAGGGCGGATCCGGTGATTCTTGAGCCGATCATGCACGTGGAGGTGGAAACACCGGAAGAGTACGCCGGTAACATCATGGGCGATCTCTCCTCCCGACGCGGCATGGTGCAGGGCATGGAAGAACAGTACGGCAGCCAGATTATCCGCGCTGACGTGCCGCTGGCCGAGATGTTTGGCTACGCCACGACATTACGCTCGATGTCCCAGGGACGCGCGACGTATACGATGGAGTTCCATCATTTTGCGGAAGCACCGCGGAATGTTGCGGATGAGATTATTTCGAAGCGCGCGAAGTAGTACGTCAACCCTCTCTCTTATGGGGAGAGGGTTTTTCAATCCAGAGCCTTCACCATCTTCCCGCTCGTCACAAACGTCCCGGCCCCAAGATGATGCAGCGTATTCAGTTTATCCCCGTCAAACTGCCAGCGTCCGGCGACGAACGCGCGCTCATCTGCTGCCGCCGAAACCACTTCGCCAAACAATGTGTCATATTTTTCCGCTGCGGAGGTAACGGGTAATAATCGGCACTCCATCCACGCCAGGCATTTTTCTTCGATAACCGGCAGGCCGAGTTCAGGGCCGTTTACGACCGGAATGCCGTAGCAGTTGAATTTGTCCTCGTCGCGCCCGCTGACGCTGCCGACCGCGTAAGTCCAGTTGGCCGCCGCTACGCCGGGAATGACAATCCCAAACTTCCCGCTGCGCTCAATCAGCTCGCGCGACCAGGTACTTTTGTCCACCACGATAGCGATGCGCGGCGGTTCAAACTCCACGGGCATTGACCATGCGGCGGCCATCACGTTCCGTCTGCCGAGAGATTCATCCCGACTGGTAATCAGTACGGTAGGACCGTGGTTCAGCAGGCGGCTGGCATGACGTAATTCAACAGGGCGAAAGTGGCTCATAGGATCTCCTCATCTACACGATGAGTATGGCGAAAAAGCACGTAAATCAAAATGAATGCGCAAAATTAGTTTATAAACAGAACATCACCCTCAAAGGAAACTGATGCATGTCCCCATTTCTGACTGGCTATTTCGCGCGTATCGGCTGGACGCAATCCACACGGGTAGATATCGAAACCCTGCGCGCGCTGCATTTACACCACAACTGCGCCATTCCATTCGAAAATATTGATGTCGTCCTGCCGCGCGAAATTCATCTTGAAGATCAATGCCTGGAGGACAAACTGGTGACCGCGCGCCGTGGAGGATATTGCTTTGAGCAAAACGGCCTGTTTGAGCGAGTCTTGCGTGACGTCGGATTTACGGTGCGCAGCGTGCTCGGGCGGGTGGTCCTGGCGAATCCGTCGCAGATGCCGCCGCGTACGCACCGCCTGCTGCTGGTCGAGCTTAACGGTGAACGCTGGATTGCTGACGTTGGGTTTGGCGGCCAGACGCTGACGGCGCCGATTCGTCTGCTGGCTAACGAAGAACAGGAAACGCCGCACGGGCAGTATCGTCTGCTGAGCGAGGGGAACGACTGGGTGCTGCAGTTCCGCCATCATGAACACTGGCAGTCGATGTATCACTTTGACCTGACGACGCAATATTTCAGTGATTATGTGATGGGGAACTTCTGGTCGGCGCACTGGCCGCAATCGCATTTCCGCCATCATCTGTTGATGTGCCGCCATCTGCCGGACGGCGGTAAGCTGACGCTGACCAACTTCAACTTCACCCACTGGCAGAATGGCCATGTGGAGGAGCAGATCCATTTGCCGGATGCAGAGGCGCTGTATCAGCTGATGCAGTCGCGGTTTGGTCTTGGGGTTGACGATCCGAAGCACGGCTTTACACTAGCAGAATTGACGGCGGTGATGGCGGGGTTTGATACGCATCCGCAGGCAGGAAAATAGCCCGGTGGCGGCTACGCCTTACCGGGCCTACATGGGTTCGAACGTAGGTCGGGTGAGGCGCAGCCGCCACCCGACAACATAAAAGGCATACTGATATGGAAATCTTGATTCGGAATAAATTTAGTTCTGTGGGAATGTTGCTCGGTGTTATTGCGCTGCTTCTCTCCTTAGCTCAGTTCACCCTCGGTCCGTTTTCTTCAAAGTCGACAGCACTTGAAGTTGTTGTGGCTGAAAAGGTTTCGGCAGTAAAAAAAGGAATAATGGCTGGTTTAAAAGGAGAGCAGCCGATCGTTGAGACGAAAAAGAAACCAGTAGATATCGACCGGTTACTGATCGCCAGCGGAATAGTGTTGTCTGTCGTGTCGCTTGGACTTGCTTTCATTAGTGGTCTGCGTAAAGAGAACAAATGGACCGTGAGTGGGGCACTCTTTTTTTCCGGGGCCACGATCGCTTTTCATGCGGCGTTACTGGCTTTTGGTCTCATCATTGCGGTTTTAGTTCTGATGTTAGTTGTTTCAATCATAAGCGGAAGCACTCCGTTCTGACCTTATAGCCCGGTGGCGGCTACGCCTTATGTTC
>NZ_JTLF01000053.1:0-5501 GCF_000798855.1 Enterobacter sp. ZOR0014
CGTGGCCTGGGCAGTCTACGTGTGCGTAGTGGCGAGTCGGGGTGTCATATTCAACGTGAGAAGTGTTGATGGTGATACCACGCGCTTTTTCTTCTGGTGCGTTATCGATCTGGTCGAATGCACGAGCAGCACCGCCGTAGGTTTTAGCCAGAACGGTAGTGATTGCAGCAGTCAGGGTAGTTTTACCATGGTCAACGTGGCCGATAGTACCAACGTTAACGTGCGGTTTTGTACGTTCAAATTTTTCTTTAGACACGGCTATATTCCTTACTATAGTGCTCTCCCCTTCGGAGAGAGCACGGGACTTAGGTTTTAATCCTGTGGATTACTTACCACGGGCTTCAATAACGGCCTGAGCAACGTTGTTAGGCGCATCATCATACTTCAGGAATTCCATGGTGTATGATGCACGACCTTTGGTCAGAGAACGCAGCTGAGTTGCATATCCGAACATTTCAGACAGCGGAACTTCAGCGTGGATCTTAACGCCAGTTACTTCAGATTCCTGACCACGCAGCATACCGCGACGACGGCTCAAGTCACCGATAACGTCACCGGTGTTCTCTTCAGGAGTTTCTACTTCAACCTTCATGATTGGCTCAAGCAGAACTGGTTTTGCTTTCTTAAAGCCTTCTTTAAAGGCAATAGACGCAGCCAGTTTAAACGCCAGTTCAGAGGAGTCAACGTCGTGGTAAGAACCGAAGTGCAGACGAACACCCATGTCAACAACCGGATAGCCAGCCAGAGGGCCCGCTTTCAGCTGTTCCTGGATGCCTTTATCAACGGCTGGGATGTATTCGCCAGGAATTACACCACCTTTGATGTCGTTGATGAACTCGTAACCTTTCGGGTTAGAGCCCGGCTCCAGTGGGTACATGTCGATCACAACGTGACCGTACTGACCGCGACCACCAGACTGCTTAGCGTGTTTACCTTCAACATCGGTAACTTTCGCGCGAATCGCTTCGCGGTAAGCAACCTGAGGTTTACCCACGTTCGCTTCAACGTTGAATTCACGCTTCATACGGTCAACGATGATATCCAGGTGCAGTTCACCCATACCAGCGATGATGGTCTGGTTAGATTCTTCATCAGTCCATACGCGGAATGATGGGTCTTCTTTCGCCAGACGGCCCAGAGCCAGACCCATTTTTTCCTGGTCAGCTTTGGTTTTTGGTTCAACCGCGATGGAGATTACCGGCTCTGGGAATTCCATACGCTCCAGAATGATCGGGTGATCCGGGTCACACAGGGTGTCACCAGTGGTCACGTCTTTCAGACCGATAGCTGCAGCGATGTCGCCCGCACGAACTTCTTTGATCTCTTCACGTTTGTTAGCGTGCATCTGTACGATACGGCCAAAACGCTCACGCGCCGCTTTCACGGAGTTCAGGATGGTGTCACCGGAGTTAACCACACCAGAGTAAACGCGGAAGAAGGTCAGGTTACCCACGAATGGGTCGGTAGCAATTTTGAACGCCAGTGCAGAGAACGGCTCGTCGTCGCTTGCGTGACGCTCAGCCGGAGTATCTTTACCGTCGTCCAGGATGCCGTTGATCGCAGGAACGTCAACCGGGGATGGCAGGTAGTCAACTACCGCATCCAGCATCGCCTGAACACCTTTGTTCTTGAACGCAGAACCACAGGTTACCAGGATGATTTCGTTGTTCAGAACACGCTGACGCAGAGCTTTTTTGATCTCTTCTTCAGTCAGTTCCTCACCACCCAGGTATTTCTCCATCAGCTCTTCAGAAGCTTCAGCAGCGGATTCGATCAGGTTCTGGTGCCATTCGTCAGCCAGGTCCTGCATCTCAGCCGGGATGTCTTCGTATTCGAAGGTCACGCCCTGGTCTGCGTCGTTCCAGTTGATGGCTTTCATTTTCACCAGGTCGATAACGCCGGTGAAGCCTTCTTCAGCACCAATTGCCAGCTGCAGCGGAACAGGGTTCGCGCCCAGACGGGTTTTGATCTGACCAACAACTTTCAGGAAGTTAGCACCCATACGGTCCATTTTGTTAACGAACGCGATGCGTGGAACTTTATATTTGTTCGCCTGACGCCATACGGTTTCAGACTGTGGCTGAACACCACCAACTGCGCAATAAACCATTACCGCGCCGTCGAGCACACGCATGGAACGTTCTACTTCGATGGTGAAGTCAACGTGCCCTGGGGTGTCGATGATGTTTACGCGATGCGGTTCGTACTGCTTAGCCATACCTGACCAGAATGCAGTAGTCGCTGCGGAGGTGATAGTGATACCACGCTCCTGCTCCTGTTCCATCCAGTCCATGGTGGCTGCGCCGTCATGAACTTCACCGATTTTATGGTTTACACCGGTGTAGAACAGAATACGTTCGGTAGTAGTGGTCTTACCGGCGTCGATGTGCGCACTGATACCGATGTTACGGTAGCGTGCGATGGGTGTTGTACGAGCCATTTGATTCCTCGTTTGTTTCTTTAGGCGTTCAGTTAAGTTACCCAGAGCGGGCGGCTTCTCTGAAGCGCCCGCCTGGTGACTAATACTCCGAAGGGATTACCAACGGTAGTGTGCGAACGCCTTGTTGGCTTCTGCCATACGGTGAACGTCTTCACGTTTCTTAACTGCAGTACCTTTGTTTTCTGCAGCATCAGAAAGTTCGTTCGCCAGACGCAGAGCCATGGATTTATCACCGCGTTTACGAGCAGCTTCAACGATCCAACGCATTGCCAGAGCATTACGACGAACCGGACGAACTTCAACTGGAACCTGATAAGTAGAACCACCAACGCGGCGGGACTTAACTTCTACAGTTGGGCGAACGTTGTCGAGAGCGACTTCGAAAGCTTCCAGTTCATTTTTACCAGAACGCTGAGCCAGGGTCTCAAGCGCGCTGTATACGATGGCTTCTGCAGTAGATTTTTTACCATCTACCATCAGGATATTTACAAATTTTGCCAGCAGTTCTGATCCGAACTTCGGATCTGGAAGAATTTTACGCTGACCAATGACGCGACGACGTGGCATGGGAATACTCCGTTGTTAATTCAGGATTGTCCAAAACTCTACGAGTTTAGTTTGACATTAAGATAAATCAGTTTGGCCTTACTTAACGGAGAACCATTAAGCCTTAGGACGCTTCACGCCGTACTTGGAGCGAGCCTGCTTACGGTCTTTAACACCTGAGCAGTCCAGCGCACCACGAACGGTGTGGTAACGAACACCCGGAAGGTCTTTAACACGACCGCCACGGATCAGGATCACGGAGTGCTCCTGCAGGTTGTGACCTTCACCACCGATGTAGGAAGTCACTTCGAAACCGTTAGTCAAACGCACACGGCATACTTTACGCAGTGCGGAGTTTGGTTTTTTAGGAGTGGTGGTATATACACGAGTACATACACCACGTTTCTGCGGGCAGGCTTCCAGTGCAGGCACGTTGCTTTTTGCAACTTTGCGTGCACGTGGTTTGCGTACCAGCTGGTTAACTGTTGCCATTAAATAGCTCCTGGTTTTAGCTTTTGCTTCGTAAACACGTAATAAAACGACCTCATACAATATGAGGACGCGAAATTTTAGGGCTACGTCGAAAAGGTGTCAAGAAATATACAGCGATCTCGGATCACCAGTTCATTTGACTGGCGTGCGTCACAGTAAGATTGACGAAATCAGTATAGCCAACCACGTCAATTTTGGCTGAAATTTGACCAGAAAGACCTCGCGCGTCCAGATCGTCCTTCAGCGCAGAGACTGTTATGGGGGCATTCGTGAGAATTTCAACGAAACGGCTGCCTTCAAGCGCCGCGAGCACGCCGTCCTGAATGAGCAGCAAATCATCACCTTCGCGCAGCATGCTCAACAGTGTGTCGATATCACATTGCCACGGTGAGTGGCTCAGAATATGGAGCATGGTGGCCTCAGAACGTCAAAACGGTGTCGTAGTGGGAAAGGTGTTCACGCAGATCAGAGGAAGGTAAGATCGTCACATCCAGCACAAAAGACGACTTATCACTCAAACCGCGCGCCGTTAAGGAGTCGGCACAGACATAGCAGGTTTCGATATCGTAAAGCGGCAGCACTTTGAAGGTTGCGATGTAATCGCGCGCCAGGATGGCCTGCGGCTGTTGGCCCGCGAGCAGTTGAAACACCCCATCCCCCAGAAAAAAGACGCCGATATCTTCTGTTAATGCCGATGTCGCAAGTAACGCATCCAGCCCTTCGCGGCCCGAGGCGCTACCGTGCGGCGCAGAAGTAAAAACAAATGCCACGCGCTTCATCAGAATTGCACCACTCTGTCGCAGGTTAGCGCCGCCTGAGCCAGCTCGCCCAGACCACTCAACGAAAAGCCAGGCTGAAGGTTAGCGCCCGATAACCCCAGGCGATCGGCTTCGGTTGCATCCGTCACGCCGCGACGCAGTGCCGCCGCCACGCAGATGTTCAGCTCAACGCCCTGCTTTTCATTTAACGCCTGCCACGCGCGGACCAGATCAAACTCATCGCTCGCCGGTGACGTAAACTGGTTCGCGTTATACACCCCTTCCCGATAGAAAAAGACGCTCGCCAGTTCATGTCCGGCCGCCAGTAGCGCATGCGCAAACTGCAGCGCGCTGCTGGCCTGCTGAGTGCCGTACGCCGGGCCTGTCACCATTAACGCAAAACGCATTACTTATCTTGCCCTACGAAGTCGCCACTTTTGAACTGGCGGATGTAGAGGTAGACCGTATGCTTGGAGATATTCAGACGATCGGCCACCTGGTTAATGGCGTCTTTGATATCAAAAATCCCTTTCTCGTAGAGATTGAGTACGATCTGACGATTCTTGGCATTGTTCGAGACGTTGCGATCGGCATTCACCTCTTCAATCGTAAACTCAAGCGTTTGAGTCACCAGATCTTCTACGGAGGAGGCAAAGTTAACGGAAGAGCCAACGTCTGGCGTTTCAGGCGGAATAAAGGTGCTCATGATCTGCGAGAAAGGCACATCAAGGTTCATGTTGATGCACAGCAGCCCAATCACACGATGTTCGCGGTTTCGAATCGCGATAGTTTCTGATTTCATCAGCACGCCGCTTTTGGCGCGGGTGAAATAACATTTGGAGACGCTGCTGTCCGCGCCGGTCATGTCATGCAACATACGCAATGCAAGGTCGGTGATTGGCGAACCAATTTTACGGCCGGTATGCTCACCATTAGCAATGCGGATGGCGGAACACTTCAGATCTTGCAGGGAGTGCAATACGATTTCGCAGTGGGAACCAATGAGCATCGCTAACCCGTCCACCACCGCCTCATAGGATTTAAGAATATCGAAGTCGGTCTGGTCAAAAGGACGTTGATCCAGCAAATCAAGTTCACTGGTTTCGTTGGTTAAAAGCGACCTGGACATGAAAAAAACACTCCTTTTCAGGAGCCTGTCGTTAGGTTTTCAGGGCAGGCTCATTATCTACACGGACAACTAAATTAATACAGCGTACCAGACGCTTTCCAGTGTTAATTATATCTGCCCCGCAATAAAAATGTTC
>NZ_JTLF01000137.1:0-6829 GCF_000798855.1 Enterobacter sp. ZOR0014
CGACATGCGCGGGCTTTTGTGAGTTCAGCAAAGCTTATTTGCTTTTCTTAATGTGCTTAATCAAACGCTTACGCTTACGCATCTGGTTCGGCGTCAGGGTGTTGCGCTTGTTAGCGAACGGGTTTTCCCCTTCCTTGAACTGGATGCGGATAGGCGTGCCCATCACGTCCAGCGATTTACGGAAGTAGTTCATCAGATAGCGCTTGTAGGAATCCGGCAGGTCTTTCACTTGGTTGCCGTGGATCACCACGATTGGCGGGTTATAACCCCCGGCGTGAGCATATTTCAGCTTCACGCGGCGACCGCGTACCAGCGGCGGCTGATGGTCTTCCGCAGCCATATTCATGATGCGGGTCAGCATGGCGGTGCTCTGACGACGAGTGGAGCTGTCATAGGCTTCACGTACGGATTCGAACAGGTTACCGACGCCGCTGCCGTGCAGGGCAGAAATAAAGTGCACGCGCGCAAAGTCGATAAAGCCCAGACGGAAGTCGAGGGTCTCTTTCACCTGCTCGCGCACTTCATTGCTCAGGCCATCCCATTTGTTGACCACGATAACCAGTGAACGCCCACTATTGAGGATAAAGCCGAGCAGAGAGAGATCCTGATCGGAGATTCCTTCGCGTGCATCAATGACCAGCATGACGACGTTGGCATCTTCAATCGCCTGCAGGGTTTTGATAACGGAGAATTTTTCCACCACATCGGTGATTTTCCCGCGCTTACGTACCCCGGCGGTGTCGATGAGGACATACTCACGTTCATCGCGCTGCATCGGGATGTAGATGCTGTCGCGCGTGGTGCCAGGCATGTCGTAAACGACCACGCGCTCTTCACCCAGAATACGGTTAGTAAGTGTAGACTTACCTACGTTTGGACGCCCCACGATAGCCAGCTTGATTGGCAGATCCTGCGGATTGAAGTCGTCTTCAGGCTCTTCTTCGCCCTCAACGCCCTCTTCAAACTGCGCCCAGTATTCAGCGTCTTCGTCCACCTCTTCCGGCGGGTTAACTTCATCAACCCATGGCAGCAGAACGGTTTCCAGCAGGCTGGTCACGCCGCGACCGTGCGATGCCGCAATGGGGTAGATTTCACCCAGGCCTAAAGACCAGAAGTCCGCAACGGCCTGATCGGCATCGATACCGTCAGTTTTGTTCGCCACCAGGAAAGTGGGCTTTTCACGCGAGCGCAGGTGTTTGGCGATGGCGGAGTCTGCCGGCATCAGGCCAGCGCGCGCATCCACCATAAACAGCACCACGTCCGCTTCTTCAATCGCCAGCAATGACTGTTCCGCCATGCGGGTTTCAACGCCGTCCTCTGTACCGTCAATACCACCGGTATCAATACAGATGAACTCGCGTCCTTCCACCTCTGCACGACCGTACTTACGGTCACGCGTCAGCCCCGGGAAATCCGCAACCAGCGCATCACGGGTGCGTGTTAAACGGTTAAAAAGAGTGGATTTTCCAACGTTAGGGCGCCCGACAAGCGCGACCACAGGTACCATGTTTGAAGCCTCATAAAATTCAAATAAACGTCGCATTCGCGGCGTTTTTAAAAATGTCAAAACGGCTCCTGAGTGAACAGGAGCCGTTTAGTATACTACAACCGCCGGGTAATTAACGCGTGATCGCGTACAGCGTACCGTCTTTTGCCTGAATCAGCAGTTTGCCGTCAGCCACAACCGGATCGGTCAGGAAACCAGAGCTGTCGACTTTTTGCTGTGCAACAAAGCGGCCGTTATCCGGATCAATCCAGTGCATATACCCTTCGCTGTCGCCTACCACCAGGCTGCCGTTGTACAGTGCTGGCGCGGTCAGCAGACGGTGCAGCAGATCGCTTTGCGTCCACAGTGTCACGCCGCCTTCAGTGCTCAGCGCCAGCAGACGGTCGTTCTGGTCAACCATATAGATACGGTTACCGTCCACAATGAAATCATTTACAGAACCCAGTTCACGTTTCCACATGATCTGGCCGCTGCGCAGATCCAGCGCGGTGAGGTTACCGTTATAGGCCAGCGCGTAAACCACACCATCTACGATGACCGGCGTTGTGTCGACGTCGCTCAGACGGTCAATTTCCGTTGAGCCTGTAGCCTGAGAGATACGCTGCTGCCAGATCATCTGGCCCTGCTGCATCAGCACGGCACTCACGCGACCGTTATCACCGCCTACAATTGCTGCACCGAATGCGGTAGCAGGCGCGGATTCACCGCGCAGAGAGAGCGCAGGCATGTCAAGGTTGACGGTCCATTTCACCAGACCGTCCGCTTCGTTCAGCGCCTGCAGCTGGCCGTTGCTGGTATGAATCAGCACCAGGCCGTCGCTGACGACCGGGCGAGACAGGGATTCACCGGCCACGGTAGTTTGCCAGGCAATGGAGCCGTCGCTGGTGTTCAGGGCATAAACCTGCGCCTTTTCGCTACCCACGTAGACATGACCACCGGCAACCGTCAGGCCGCCAGACAGCAGTGCAGGTTTACGGGAGAACCAGCCATCTTTTTCCGCCAGGTTAACAGACCAGACTTCTTTTCCGTCATCAGCATTGACCGCTTTCACGGTACCTTTACGATCGGCGGCATAAACAACGCTGTCCGCAAAGGCCGGATGAAGGTTGGAATAAAAGTCACCAATACCATTACCAACGGAGACATCCCACGCGGTAGAAGGGGTAAACTGGTTTTCAACCGTCGGCAGTGGGGACATTTTTACAACGTCTTCTTCGCCACTGAACAGTGAACAACCACTCAATAACGTAACAGAAAGCAGTCCTGGCAGAAGTAATTTACGCAATTGCATCGGGTCCCTCTCAGACGGACAAATTATTTATTTTCATCTGCATCATTTCGCTCAGCGCAGGTGAAGCTTTGCTATCCACGCCAGCTTGCCACGCTTTACGCGCGCCCGCTTTGTCACCTTTGCTCAGCAGCGCTTCACCGCGCAGATCGGCAACGATGGCAGCAAAACCTTCGCCTTTAACTGTATCGAGCGTTTTCAGCGCATCGTCAGCTTTTTTCTGCTGAACCTGAATACGTGCCAGGCGCAGATTAATCACTGCTTTCAGGTTTTCATCGCTGGCAGCAGCAAGACCCTGAGTCAACTGAGCAACAGCTTTATCCAGTTCGTTCTTATCAACGTACTGCTGAGCCACTTCCAGCGCAGCCAGCGCGCCGTAGGTGTTTTTGTTGTCAGCAGCAAATTTCTCTGCCGCAACCAGCGTTTGTGGCTGATCGGCACGGATCGCACTCACGGTATTTTCATAGGTCAGAGACGCGCCGCGCGCGGTATCCGCCTGATGATTGTTCCAGTAACGCCAGCCAATCAGCGCGCCCACACCTAAAATCACCCCAACAACCAGCGCTTTGCCGTTCTCAACAAAGAAGCGTTTAATCGCGTCGACCTGATCGTGTTCGTTCTCGTAAATTTCCACGCAGTCTTTCTCCTTAGCCCAATAGAGTGCGCAAATGCGCCGCAACGCCGTCCTGCGTTACCGTTGTTTGCTCACCAGAGCGCAGGTCTTTAACTACCACTTCGCCGTTAGCCACTTCGGACTCACCCAGCACCAGTGCAATACTTGCGCCCCACTTATCGGCACGAGCAAACTGTTTTTTGAAGTTGCCGCCGCCATGATTGGTCATCAGCTTAACGCCCGGCAGCGCATCGCGCACGCGTTCGGCAAGCTGCATCGCCGCAGACTGCGTTTCCGCGCCTGAGGCCACCAGGTATATATCGACAACGGAATCTGCTTTAAATTCCGGATTAACAGCCTGAACTAACAAAACAAGTCGCTCAAGGCCCATCGCGAAGCCAACACCAGGTGCTGCACGGCCACCCAGTTGCTCAACCAGACCGTCATAACGACCGCCGGCACACACGGTGCCTTGTGAACCGAGGCTGGTGGTCACCCACTCAAACACGGTGCGGTTGTAGTAGTCCAGGCCGCGCACCAGACGCTGGTTCACGGTGTAGGCAATGCCCGCCGCTTCAAGCAGCTTGCACAGGCCGGTAAAGTGTTCGCGAGACTCGTCGTCCAGGTAGTCACCCAGTGCAGGTGCATCATTCAGCAGCGCCTGCACATCCGGGTTTTTGGAATCCAGCACGCGCAGCGGGTTGCTGTACATGCGGCGTTTGCAGTCTTCGTCCAGCTTGTCTTTATGCTGTTCCAGGAATGCAACCAGCGCATCGCGATAGTTCGCACGCGCTTCCAGAGAACCGATAGAGTTCAACTCCAGCGAAACGTGCTCAGCAATACCGAGCGCGCGCCACCAGCGGGCCGTCAGCATAATCAGTTCGGCGTCGATGTCCGGACCCTGCAGGCCAAACACTTCCACACCCAGCTGGTTGAACTGACGATAACGACCTTTCTGCGGACGTTCGTGGCGGAACATCGGGCCGATATACCACAGGCGCTGCTCCTGATTGTACAGAAGACCATGTTCGATGCCGGCGCGTACGCAGCCCGCCGTCCCTTCCGGACGCAGAGTCAGGCTGTCGCCGTTGCGGTCCTCAAAGGTGTACATCTCTTTTTCAACCACATCGGTCACTTCGCCGATCGCGCGTTTGAATAACGGGGTCTGCTCTACAATCGGCAAACGGATTTCGCTGTAACCGTAGCTGCCGAGCACCTGCTTCAGTGTGCCTTCAATGCGCTGCCAGATGGCGGTTTCGCCAGGCAGGTAATCGTTCATGCCGCGGATGGCTTGAATGTTTTTTGCCACGTTTATTCTCTTTCTATATACAAAAAAAACCCAAAGAATGGGTTCAATCATACATGGGAAGCGGCACGCTTCCCATCACGTTATTTTTCAACCTGCTGAACGCTGATACGCTGTGTCTCGTCCATCATCGCGGCTTTCGCGCGGATGCGAGCTTCGAGCTGGTCGATCATGTCACTATTATCCAGACGATCTTTACGAACGCCATCTTCATAGAGACCACTTTTCTTGTTACCGCCGGTCACGCCCAAGGTGGACACCAGCGCTTCACCCGGACCGTTCACCACGCAACCGATGATGGAGACGTCCATCGGGGTGATGATATCTTCCAGACGCTGCTCCAGGGCATTCACCGTACCGATCACATCAAATTCCTGACGCGAGCAGGTTGGGCAGGCAATGAAGTTGATCCCACGCGCACGAATACGCAGTGATTTCAGGATATCAAAACCGACCTTGATCTCTTCTACCGGATCGGCCGCCAGCGAAACGCGTAGGGTGTCACCGATCCCTTCAGAAAGCAGCAGTCCCAGACCGATCGCGGATTTTACAGAACCGCTACGCAGGCCACCCGCTTCGGTGATCCCGAGGTGCAGAGGCTGATCGATCTGTTTTGCCAGCAGGCGGTACGACTCCACCGCGAGGAATACATCAGACGCTTTTACGCTAACTTTGAACTGATCGAAGTTAAGACGATCGAGATGATCGACATGGCGCATCGCGGATTCGAGCAGCGCCTGCGGCGTGGGTTCACCGTATTTTTCTTGCAGATCTTTTTCCAGCGATCCCGCGTTGACGCCGATACGGATAGGGATATTTTTGTCACGGGCGCAGTCCACTACCATGCGGATGCGCTCTTCGTTACCGATGTTGCCCGGGTTAATACGCAGGCAATCAACACCGTATTCGGCCACTTTCAGCGCGATACGGTAGTCGAAGTGGATATCCGCTACCAGCGGAACGCTGACCTGCTGTTTGATCAGCTTGAACGCCTCTGCGGCATCCATGGTGGGCACGGAGACGCGAACAATGTCCGCGCCTACACGCTCTAATGCTTTGATTTGATTGACCGTTGCTTCCACGTCCGTGGTGCGCGTGTTGGTCATCGACTGAACGGCGATGGGTGCCCCATCGCCGACTGGCACATTCCCAACGTAAATCCGTTTCGATTTTCTACGTTGAATCGGAGCCTGGTTATGCATGAAAAATCTCCCGCGTTGCCCGTCTGTTACTGTGCTGCTGATTGTTCGGCATTAACGGTAAGACGTGCAACCTGGTTAGTTCTGATAAAGCGGCTCAGGTCGACAGGTTTTCCTTGATACTGGATCTGTACCGCTGCCGGAGCGCCGATTTTAAGTTTGTAAGGTGCCTGACCCGTTAGGTTTAACGTGCCATCTTTCCGCTGCAGGCCGCTAAACAGTTTTTTACCTGTCGCGTCAGTGACTTCCAGCCAGCAGTCGGCAGTGAAGTTCATCACCAGCGCGTTTGGATCGGCTGCTGGTGCGGCAGTAGCCGCCGGGTCGGTTGGCAGGGATGCCGCGGTATTGTCCGCTGGCTGAGTCGCCTCAGGCGCGTTCGCCGCAGTATCAACATTCGCCTGAGAAGGGGCAACGACCGCGTTCTGATCCTGAGCCTGAGGCGCAGCGGTGTTAGCCGTGGCTGCCGGAGCCTGCGCCGCATCGGTTGCCGGAGCCGTTGTTTGCGGCTCGCTTGAGGTGGCTGCACCGTCGGTGTTCAGCGGGACGCTCTGAGCGCCACCATTCCCTGCCTGATTGAGTTCAGCAGAGGATTGATCGGCCATGGTGGTGATCTCTTCCTGCTGCGCCTTATGGTTTTGCCACCACCACGCGCCGGTCAGGCCGATCACCACAAACAGCACCAGCCAGGTAAAGCTCATCAGCCAGCCATCACGTTTTTTACGACGTTTCCCCAGGGAGAAAGTTTGCATCGGCGCCACTTTCGCTGCGCGAACCGGTGCCTGCTTCTCCATCATTGGCAGTAATTCGTTTTCGGGAATGTGCACCAGTTTTGCGTAAGAGCGGATATAACCGCGCAGAAATGTTGAAGCCAGATCGGCAGGCGCCTTATCTTCTTCAATATCGCGAACCGTGGAAA
>NZ_JTLF01000278.1:0-2304 GCF_000798855.1 Enterobacter sp. ZOR0014
TCTGAGCCAGCCGTAAGGCTGGCTTTTTTTTGCCTTAAAAAGCCCGGTGGCGCAGCGCCTGGGCCTACGGACTATGACGCCTTTGTAGGCCCGGTAAGCGCAGCGCCACCGGGCGTAAAGCAACTTATTTATTGTTATTGCGTATCTCGTCCCAGATCTTATCGCAACGCTTCGCGACTTCCTGATCGTTACCCGTTTTACGCGCCTGGATACAGGCCTGATAATCCATCACACGAATATTCTCCTGCGTCGCGAATTGCTCATGCGCTTTCTCTTTCTTCAGCACATTCAGTACGCTCTGACAGGCTTCAATTTTCTCCGGCGAGCCTTGTGCGGTATTAATACAGGCGCTGTAAGCCTCCTTCAGCCTGGAATCTTCCTTCGGTGCCTGAGGCTGAGCGCAGGCCACCAGCCCCGATGCAAGCATCGCGACAATTACGATTTTTTTCATCATGTGCAGTCTCCGGTCCGGCGGGCCTTAACCCGCCGGATGATTCATCAGAAGATGGTGAATGGGGCAATAACCATGAATTTCACGTCACGTTCATCCTGGAAGATGTTGCCGTAACCGCCCGCATAGCTCGGGATATCGGAGTGGTTGTCATACTGAGTGAAGTGCAGTTTGAACATCGTGCCCTTCGCGCGCCCATCCTGCAGGGTATAGATAGCATCCAGGCTGTAGGAGGACTCTTTCAGGCGATAGTTTGGATCGTAGTACGCATCCGGCGTGGCCATGTCGCCAGGTTTTGCGTCCCAGGCGTAAGCGTAAGAAGCGCCCACTGCCCAACCCGGCAGGTTCCAGTTTTTCAGATCATACATTGCGCCGAAGAAGACCGCTTTTTCACCATCGGCGTTGAAGTCTGAGCGGTTATCCCACCAGATATCCAGACGACCGTTAGATGACGCGTAAGTTGGCGTCATACGTTGCAGGAAGTAGCCCTGCTGCCCTTCCGCCTTCACCCATGTCCCTTCCAGGCGTAAATCAACCTGGCCAACTTTATAGCCGAAAGTCAGCGCCTGCAGCCACGCGGTGCCGTCATAAATGTCGTTGACGCCGCCATCGCTGACCTTGTCACGCGTACCATAGAACTGGTAGCTGGTGCTCAGCGGACTTCCTGCGATATCAAATTTGTAGCTGGCTTTAGCAAAATACTGATCGATATAACCTTCCGCCTGACCAAATGCGGCTTCCAGTACCAGATCGTTTTTAAAGTCGTATTTCGCGCCCAGCGAGTGGAGATAATCGACTTTGGTTTTCTTATCGTTCTGGTAGAACTTGTCCATTTCAATGTGCCATGGAGCCTTATACTCGTTGGTCCACATATAGGAGAAGCTCAACGCACCCGCATCACCATAGTCAAAGTTCGCCCCGGCTTCTGCGCCCTGATAGGTACCTGGCATGAAGCTCCAGTGTGGTGCTAACAGCGTCTGGCCGGTTGGCTGAATATACCCTCCACGCGCCCAGACCGGGCCGTATTTAAATTTCGCTGCGGCCTTGTACAGGCTGATACCGCTCTTATCACCGGACCAGTCTTCATCGTAAGCTTTGTTGCTGGAGGAGAAGGCAATTTCGTTAGGGTGGCCGCTGTCGCCGTTTTCCGCCATTTCGATCGCGGTGAATGCAGCGATATCCAGGCCGAACATATCTGCGGCATAGCCTGACTGGAAGTCCAGGTTGGCGTTCCAGGTGGAGTGAGAAAGGTTGGTTTTATATTTGTCTTCGGCGACGTCTTTACGGTCACGTTCACGCTGCCAGTAATAGATGCCGCCCGTGAGGGTAGAATCGTCGATGAAACCCGCAGCTTTCGCCTCAGGTGTAACAACCAGGCCAGACATTGCTGTCACACCGGCAATAGCCAGCGCCAGCGCACTACGTTTGCCACTGAACGTACGCATAGATTATTCCTCTTTGACGAATTAAAGCGCCTAAAACGGCGAAAATAAAAAAGACCAGGCGGTCAGGGGTAGTTATAAATACCCTCGAATTAACTACCGTCTTTAGGTTATTTTTCGCGACGCGAATTATCAATGCTTTTCATCAGGCAAAAGTCAGGATTATGACGAAGTGCACATAATTGGTAGTGCTTTGTAACATTTGGCCGGAAGCGTGATTTGGCGGGGGTATAGCAGCGTATTTCAGGGTATTAGAACATTAGAAATCGCGTATTTTGCGAAATTTGCCATTTTCAAAAACAGACAAACTTTTTTAAAAAAAATAAGTAGCACCACATTGACCAAAAATAACGGCGGACATTTTTACAACGCCACTTTAACGATATGATCATTAATAAAAAAAACGCCGCA
>NZ_JTLF01000393.1:0-5518 GCF_000798855.1 Enterobacter sp. ZOR0014
CCCTCACCCCGGCCCTCTCCCACGGGGAGAGGGAGAAAACACTAAAGGCCGTCCTTGGACGGCCTTGCTGTTTATTCTCCGCGCTGACGAACCGCTTCAAACAGGCAGATGCCCGTCGCCACAGACACGTTCAGGGACGACACGCTGCCCGCCATCGGGATGCTGATCAGCTCGTCGCAGTGCTCGCGCGTCAGACGGCGCATACCTTCACCTTCCGCACCCATCACCAGCGCCAGACGTCCGGTCATTTTGCTCTGGTACAGGGTATGATCTGCCTCACCCGCGGTACCGACGATCCAGATATTCTCTTCCTGCAGCAGACGCATGGTACGCGCCAGGTTGGTTACGCGGATCAGCGGAACGTTTTCCGCTGCGCCGCAGGCCACTTTCTTCGCCGTCGCGTTCAGCTGCGCGGAGCGATCTTTCGGTACAATCACAGCATGCACACCTGCCGCATCAGCGCTACGCAGGCATGCGCCGAGATTGTGCGGATCGGTTACGCCATCAAGGATCAGGAAGAACGGGTTATCCAGTGCGGCAATAAGATCCGGCAGATCGTTTTCCTGATACTGACGGCCCGGCTTCACGCGAGCAATAATGCCCTGGTGAACCGCGCCTTCACTTTTCTCATCCAGGTACTGGCGGTTCGCCAGCTGGATCACCACGCCCTGCGCTTCCAGCGCGTGGATCAGCGGCATCAGACGTTTGTCTTCACGCCCTTTCAGAATAAACACTTCCTGAAAACGCTCCGGTGCGCGCTCGAGAAGGGCCTGCACCGCGTGGATGCCGTAAATCATTTCACTCATTGATGGTTCTCATTATGACTGTTCTTTCCCCTCTCCCCACTGGGGAGAGGGTCAGGGTGAGGGGCGGAACTTACTCCGCCTGTTTTTTCTTCGCTGCACGTTTTGCTTTGGTGGCAGCAGCGATTTTCTGCGTCTTCGCAGAAGGTTTTTTCGCTGAGCGAGCGTCTTTCTTTGCCGCCTTCGGCTTTTGCTTCTTCTCGCCGCGGAACGCGCTGTCTGGCTCGAAGTTTACCTTCTTACCCGCCTGACGACGTTTACCGCCGCCCGGTTTAGCGTTTCCGCCTTTTTTCGCCCGTTCACGCTCGGTTTTACCGACGTTACGCGGCGCACGCTCGCTGGAGATGAGGCTGAAGTCGATTTTACGGTCGTCCATATTCACGGCTTCAACTTTCACTTCCACACGGTCGCCCAGACGGTAGGTCTGGCCGCCCGATTCGCCAATCAGGCGCTGACCAACCTGGTCGAAGCGGTAGTAGTCGTTATCCAGGCTGGAGACGTGCACCAGACCGTCGATAAATAGCTCGTCCAGACGCACGAAGAAACCAAAGCCGGTCACGCTGGCTATCACGCCTTTAAAGACGTTGCCCACCTGGTCCAGCATAAAGTCACACTTCAGCCAGTCCGCTACGTCGCGCGTGGCTTCATCAGCACGACGCTCGGTCATGGAACAGTGCTGACCGAGCTGCAGCATCTCTTCCATCGAATAGTGGTAACCGCCGGTTTCGGTAGTGTTCCCTTTATGGCCCTGCTCCTGCGCCAGCAGATACTTGATCGCGCGGTGCAGAGAGAGGTCAGGATAGCGACGGATCGGCGAGGTGAAATGCGCGTAAGACTGCAACGCCAGGCCGAAGTGTCCCCGGTTTTCCGGATCGTAAATCGCCTGCTTCATCGAACGCAACAGCATCGTCTGCAGCATTTCTGCATCAGGACGGTCGCCAATGGACTCCAGCAGCTCGGCGTAATCGCGCGGTTCAGGCTTGTTGCCGCCAGGCAGCTCCAGGCCCAGTTCCGCCAGTACTGAACGGAACGCGGTGATGGCTTCCGTTGACGGCTTATCGTGAATACGGAACAGCGCTGGCTCTTTGGCTTTCTCAACGAAACGCGCTGCCGAGATGTTCGCCAGGATCATACACTCTTCGATCAGCTTATGCGCATCATTACGCTGGGTCTGCTCGATACGCTCAATGCGACGCTCTGCGTTGAAGATAAACTTCGCTTCTTCGCTCTCGAACGAGATCCCGCCGCGCTCTTCGCGTGCCTGATCCAGCGTTTTGTAGAGGTTATGCAGTTCTTCAATATGTTTGACCAACGGCGCGTATTGTTCGCGCAGATCCTGGTCGCCCTGCAGCATATGCCAGACCTTGGTATAGGTCAGACGCGCATGGGAACTCATGACCGCTTCATAGAACTTGTAGCCGGTTAAGCGCCCTTTGGTGGAGATGGTCATCTCACACACCATACAGAGGCGATCAACCTGCGGGTTCAGGGAGCACAGGCCGTTAGAGAGCACTTCCGGCAGCATTGGTATTACCTGAGAGGGGAAATACACCGAGGTACCACGGCTGCGCGCTTCGTTATCCAGCGGGGTGTGCGGGCGAACATAGTAGCTCACGTCCGCAATCGCCACCCACAGACGCCATCCGCCACCGCGTTTTTTCTCACAGTAAACGGCATCATCGAAGTCGCGGGCATCTTCGCCATCAATGGTGACCAGCGGCAGGGAGCGCAGATCCACGCGGCCCACTTTGGACTCTTCCGGCACTTCTTCACGCAGACTTTCGATCTGATCTTCAACCGCTTTCGGCCAGATGTAGGGGATCTCATGGGTGCGCAATGCCATATCAACGGCCATGCCAGTGCCCATGTTATCGCCCAGGACTTCCACGATTTTACCAACCGCTTTGGTGCGACGCGTTGGGCGCTGAGTGAGTTCTACCACAACCACAAAGCCCATGCGTGCGCCCATCACCTCTTCAGGCGGGATCAGGATGTCAAAGCTCAGACGGCTGTCGTCCGGCACCACAAAGCCCACACCCGCATCAGTGAAGTAACGGCCAACAATCTGGCTGGTTTTTGGCACCAGTACGCGCACCACGCGCGCTTCCCGGCGACCTTTACGGTCAGCACCCAGCGGCTGCGCCAGGATCTGGTCGCCGTGGATACACATTTTCATCTGTTCAGATGACAGATACAGGTCATCTTTGCGGCCTTCCACGCGCAGGAAGCCAAAGCCATCACGGTGCCCAATCACGGTGCCTTTCAGCAAGTCGAGGCGTTCAGGCAGCGCGTAGCACTGGCGGCGGGTAAAGACCAGTTGCCCGTCGCGCTCCATGGCACGCAGGCGACGGCGAAGGGCTTCAATTTGCTCTTCACCTTCAATATTTAATTCAACGGCAAGTTCTTCACGATTGGCGGGTTTTTCGCGTTTTGTTAAGTGTTCAATGATGAACTCGCGGCTGGGGATAGGATTCGCGTATTTTTCGGCTTCGCGTTCCTGGAAAGGATCTTGTGACATGTCGGTTCCTCCGTTGTCAGCTCCGGTGGAAATTTTCTTCATTCCACCAGCAATAATTTATAAAGCGGTTGATTCTCTTCAACCAAATCGGCCAGCGTGTAGTTATCCAGTTCCTTGAGAAAACTTTGCACAGCCTTAGAAAGCGCCTGTTTCAGGCGGCAAGCGGGTGTAATGTGGCAAAACTCACTGCTGCAGTTCACCAGAGACAAGGGCTCCAGTTCGCGTACCACATCCCCGATGCGAATACTCTGCGCCGGTTTACCGAGACGGATCCCCCCATTCTTCCCGCGGACGGCAGCAACGTATCCGGCACGACTAAGTTGATTGATTATTTTGACCATATGATTACGAGATACGCCGTATACCTCCGTCACTTCAGAGATACTGGTCATCTTCCCATCGGGTAACGACGCCATGTAAATCAGCGCACGTAAGCCGTAATCGGTGAAACTTGTTAACTGCACATCAACCTCAGGAAAAAGGGAAAACGCGGTCAAACCGCAGAGATATTCATTAATGATGATAAACCAGCCAGATAGATAGCGGCTAATTTATTTGACAGACGGGGCGAAAAAGCGGAGATCCAGGAGCGGTCGCCGGATGGCGCTACGCTTATCCGGCCTACGAGTTTCCCCGCAGGCCAGCATTCACGAAGATTATGCGTCGAACGGGTCGCGCAGGATCATCGTTTCAGTACGATCCGGGCCGGTAGAAATAATATCGATCGGCACTTCGGTCAGTTCTTCAATACGCTTGATGTAATCCAGCGCCGCCTGTGGCAGGCCACTACGCTCTTTCACACCGAAAGTGGTCTCAGACCAGCCCGGCATGGTTTCGTAAATTGGCTCAATGCCTTCCCAGTCGTCAGCGGCCAGCGGAGTTGTGGTCACTTCACGGCCGTCTGGCATACGGTAGCCGACGCAGATTTTCACTTCTTTCAGGCCGTCCAGCACGTCCAGCTTGGTCAGGCAGAAGCCAGACAGGGAGTTGATCTGCACGGCACGACGCACAGCAACCGCGTCCAGCCAGCCGGTACGACGACGACGACCGGTGGTCGCGCCAAACTCGTTACCCTGCTTGCAGAGGAACTCGCCGGTTTCATCGAACAGCTCGGTCGGGAATGGACCTGCCCCCACACGCGTGGAGTAAGCTTTGATGATGCCCAGAACGTAATCCACATAACGTGGACCCAGGCCAGAGCCAGTCGCCACGCCACCTGCGGTGGTGTTAGAAGAGGTTACGTACGGATAGGTACCGTGGTCGATGTCCAGCAGCGTACCCTGCGCACCTTCGAACATAACGAAATCGCCACGCTTGCGCGCCTGGTCCAGCAGATCGGACACATCAACAACCATACCGGTCAGAATGTCTGCAATCGCCATGACGTCATCCAGCACTTTCTGGTAGTCAACAGCGTCAGCTTTGTAGAAGTTCACCAGCTGGAAGTTGTGATATTCCATCACTTCTTTCAGTTTTTCAGCGAAGGTGGCTTTGTCGAAGAGATCGCCCACGCGCAGACCGCGACGTGCCACTTTATCTTCATAAGCCGGGCCGATACCACGACCGGTCGTACCGATCGCTTTCGCACCACGTGCTTTCTCACGCGCGACGTCCAGTGCCACGTGATAATCCAGGATCAGCGGGCAGGCTTCGGAGAGCAGCAGACGCTCACGAACAGGGATACCACGGTCTTCCAGACCTTTCATCTCTTTCATCAGCGCAGCGGGAGACAGCACAACGCCGTTACCGATGATGCTGGTGACGTTTTCGCGAAGAATGCCTGATGGAATAAGATGGAGGACGGTTTTTTCACCGTTGATTACGAGAGTATGGCCTGCGTTGTGACCGCCCTGGTAGCGTACAACATATTTAGCCCGTTCAGTCAGAAGATCAACAATCTTCCCTTTACCTTCGTCACCCCATTGGGTGCCCAGTACGACGACGTTGTTACCCATTTTTTTCAAAATCACCGTTTGCTTAAAAATGGATTCTACCATCGCTTTTTCAGATATACAGCACTTTTTGACCTCAAAATACGCCAAATCCGACCACTTTTTGATCAGCCAATCGTTTTCCTCAACATGTAGTAGATCACGATGCCAGCAACCACAAGTCCACCGCCGAAACGGCGCAAAATATTATCCGGAAGTTGGCTCATGGTCGCGATCATGCGGCGCCAGGCACGCGGATAAAGCAT
>NZ_JTLF01000358.1:0-8238 GCF_000798855.1 Enterobacter sp. ZOR0014
CCCAGGTTATCGAACAGAACATGAACGGTATCGATAACCTGATGTATATGTCCTCCACCAGCGATTCAGCGGGTAATGTCACCATCACCCTGACCTTCGAGTCGGGAACAGACCCGGACATCGCCCAGGTGCAGGTGCAGAACAAGTTGCAGCTGGCCATGCCGCTGCTGCCGCAAGAAGTTCAGCAGCAAGGGATTGGCGTTGAGAAGTCCAGCAGCAGCTTCCTGTTGGTCGCCGGTTTTGTTTCGGACAATAAAAGCCTTACTCAGGATGATATCTCCGACTACGTCGCTTCGAACGTCAAGGATGCCATCAGCCGAACATCGGGTGTCGGCGACGTTCAGCTGTTTGGTGCCCAGTATGCGATGCGCATCTGGCTCGACAGTAACGCGATGAACAAATACCAACTGACGCCGCTGGATATTATCAATCAGTTAAAAACGCAGAACGACCAGATAGCGGCAGGCCAGTTGGGTGGAACACCATCAGTCCCTGGACAGCAGCTGAATGCCTCCATCATCGCGCAAACTCGCCTGAAATCACCGGAAGAGTTTGGTCGCGTCACGCTCAAAGTGAACCAGGACGGCTCAATGGTTCATCTGAAGGATGTGGCTCGCATTGAGTTGGGTGGCGAAAACTACAATATGGTGACCAAAATCAACGGGCAGGCGGCAACCGGTCTGGGGATTAAGCTCGCTACTGGTGCAAACGCGCTGGATACGGCGGCAGCCATCAAGAGCAAGCTGGCACAACTGCAACAGTTCTTCCCGCAGGGACTGAAGGTCGTCTACCCCTACGACACCACGCCTTTTGTGAAAATCTCGATTCATGAAGTGGTGAAGACCCTGTTTGAGGCGATCATTCTGGTCTTCCTGGTCATGTATCTGTTCCTGCAAAACCTGCGGGCAACGCTGATCCCAACGATCGCCGTGCCGGTTGTTCTGCTGGGGACCTTCGCCGTGCTGGCTGCGTTCGGTTTCTCCATCAATACCCTGACGATGTTTGGGATGGTGCTGGCAATAGGGCTACTGGTTGATGACGCCATCGTGGTCGTCGAGAACGTTGAGCGCGTGATGGTGGAAGATAAACTGCCGCCGAAAGAGGCCACGCAGAAGTCGATGGAGCAGATTCAGGGCGCGCTGGTGGGGATCGCCATGGTCCTCTCGGCGGTCTTTGTTCCGATGGCCTTTTTTGGTGGCTCGACTGGGGCCATCTATCGCCAGTTCTCGTTAACTATCGTTTCTGCGATGGCGCTATCCGTGCTGGTCGCGCTGATCCTGACCCCAGCACTCTGCGCAACGTTGCTTAAGCCCGTCTCCAGCGACCACCATGAGAAGAAAGGGGGATTCTTTGGCTGGTTCAATGCGCTCTTTGATAAGAGTGTGGAACACTACAGCAACAGCGTGAGCGGTATTTTGCGTAAGACCGGTCGCTATCTGGTGGTGTATGTCATTATTGTTGGTGGCATGGCGGTGTTGTTCCTGCGCTTACCGACCTCCTTCCTGCCCGAAGAGGACCAGGGGGTCTTTATGACAATGGTTCAACTCCCGGCGGGGGCGACCCAGACGCGTACTCAGGCGGTCCTCGACCAGGTTCAGGACTACTATCTGGACAAAGAGAAGGCGAACGTTGAATCCGTCTTCACCGTAAACGGCTTTAGCTTTAGCGGCCAGGGTCAGAACTCCGGTATTGCCTTTGTCAGCCTGAAGCCCTGGGAGGAGCGCCCGGGCGAGAAAAATAGCGTTGAAGCCATCGTGGGCCGCGCGACAAAAGCGTTCAGTCAGATTAAAGACGGCCTGGTGTTCCCGTTTAACCTGCCTGCGATTATTGAGCTTGGAACCGCAACGGGATTCGACTTTGAACTTATCGATCAGGCTAACCTGGGACATACCCAGCTGACGCAGGCACGTAATCAACTGCTCGGGATGGTAAAAGAGCACCCAGACCTGCTGGTGCGCGTGCGTCCAAACGGACTGGAAGATACGCCTCAGTTCAAGCTGGATGTCGATCAGGAAAAGGCGCAGGCATTGGGCGTCAGCCTTTCCGACGTCAACCAGACCATCTCGACGGCGTTGGGTGGCACCTATGTGAACGACTTTATCGACCACGGGCGCGTGAAAAAAGTTTACGTGCAGGCAGATGCCCGTTTCCGCATGCTGCCGGGGGACATTAACAACCTTTACGTGCGCAGCGCGAACGGAGAGATGGTTCCCTTCTCCGCCTTTAGCTACTCTCACTGGGTTTATGGCTCACCTCGCCTGGAACGCTTCAATGGGATGCCTTCAATGGAGATCCTCGGGGAATCCGCACCGGGTAAAAGTACCGGCGAAGCGATGGTGTTGATGGAAAGCCTTGCCGCAAAACTGCCTGCAGGAATTGGCTATGACTGGACGGGCATGTCTTATCAGGAACGCCTTTCCGGTAACCAGGCGCCCGCACTGTATGCCATTTCACTGATCGTGGTGTTCCTGTGTCTGGCGGCCCTGTATGAGAGCTGGTCCATCCCATTCTCCGTGATGCTGGTTGTGCCGCTGGGTGTTATCGGTGCTCTGCTCGCCGCGTCGCTGCGCGGATTGAACAATGACGTCTATTTCCAGGTCGGCCTGCTGACGACAATTGGCCTGTCGGCGAAAAACGCCATCCTGATTGTCGAATTTGCTAAGGACCTGATGGATAAAGAAGGTAAAGGGATTATTGAAGCCACCCTGGAAGCATCAAGGATGCGCCTTCGACCGATCCTGATGACCTCCCTGGCCTTTATCCTTGGCGTCATGCCGCTGGTAATCAGTACCGGAGCCGGGAGCGGTGCGCAAAATGCTGTCGGTACGGGCGTTATGGGAGGCATGCTTTCCGCGACGCTGCTGGCGATTTTCTTCGTTCCCGTTTTCTTTGTGGTTGTCCGGCGACGGTTTACCCGCCATAAAGAGTAACGCCCCCATGAAAGGCACCCTGCGGTGCCTTTTTTATTTTTAATATAAACAATAAATTAGACATTATTGAATTGCAGTGTTAAAAATGCGGTGATTTACATTAAGTAGAAACGCCCTGTTGTGTCTCCATAATTTCTCCATTAATTCATCCTGAAACCGACTTTTCTCCACGATTTTTACAAACGACATACTTTGAGATTATTCCCCGTGCAACGAGGTGTTACCCCGGTGGTAAAATAGCCTCCAGTTCGTTAATAGCCCTCCTGGCTTTGTAGCGAATGAGAAATAATACTGAGGTAACATCATGAAAAGATTCATTTCCGTTGCACTTCTCGCTGCGCTACTTGCTGGATGCGCGCACGATTCTCCATGTGTACCGGTTTACGATGACCAGGGTCGACTGGTTCATACCAATACCTGTATGAAAGGCACCACCCAGGATAACTGGGAAACCGCGGGTGCTATCGCCGGCGGAGCGGCTGCCGTGGCGGGTTTGACGCTGGGTATCGTTGCCCTGACGAAGTAACATCAATTAAGAAAGCGCGGCTCGGGCCGCGCTTTTGCGTTTAAAAAGTGCATTGTTTTCTAATAAGTAAAAAAATAGCCCCGTTTTTATTCAAGAAATTAATTCCCATCGACTGGCTATCACATCTTTTTAGTATATAAAAGTTTATTTCATATTTTATCGTGATGATTTTCACACATTAATCTTATTGAATACCCTGCCAATATTCACTTCAGAAACTATCTCTTGATTTATCTCATCCTCATCGAAACTTTTGCTCCGATTTGTGGCACAGGTTGTAATTTCGCACCGTTTCGGGGCGTTCGTTTTATTTAAGCGTGTCTACACTCAGCATTAAGCGTTCTGTTATCACTTATTTTGTGGAACGCAAAACTGGCATTACGTTTGCTTTATAAACGTTGGCCAAAGCCACAGACAGGTTTAGCGCTTAAAAAGCGCTTCTATAACGATAAATTTCGCCACACAGGATGCATTATGAAAAAGACGATGATAGCCAGCCTGACCGCTGCAGGCATGTTGTTTGCCGTAGCGGGCCAGGCCCATGCGGGTACGACACTGGATGCCGTTAAAAAGAAAGGTTTTGTTCAATGTGGTATCAGTGATGGTCTGCCTGGCTTCTCATATGCCGATGCGAACGGCAAATTTACCGGTATTGATGTGGATGTCTGCCGCGGCGTCGCAGCTGCCGTTTTTGGGGATGACAGCAAAGTAAAATACACCCCGCTGACGGCGAAAGAACGCTTTACGGCGCTGCAATCTGGTGAAGTTGACATGCTCTCGCGTAATACCACCTGGACCTCCTCTCGTGATGCAGGTATGGGGATGTCATTTACCGGCGTGACCTATTATGACGGCATCGGATTCCTGACCCACAATAAAGCGGGCCTGAAAAGTGCCAAAGAACTGGATGGCGCCACCGTGTGTATCCAGGCGGGTACGGATACGGAGCTGAACGTCGCGGATTATTTCAAAGCCAATAAGATGAAATACACCCCTGTGACGTTTGATCGCTCGGATGAATCAGCCAAAGCACTGGAATCCGGCCGTTGCGACACGCTGGCCTCTGATCAGTCACAGCTGTATGCCTTACGTATTAAGCTGAGCAACCCGGCAGAATGGATTGTGCTGCCAGAAGTGATCTCCAAAGAACCTCTCGGACCTGTTGTTCGTCGTGGTGATGAAGACTGGTTCTCCATTGTTCGCTGGACCCTGTTTGCCATGCTGAACGCGGAAGAGATGGGCATCAACTCGAAAAACGTTGATGAGAAAGCCGCTAATCCATCCAACCCGGATATGGCTCACCTGCTCGGTAAAGAGGGTGATTTCGGCAAGGATCTGAAGCTGGATAACAAGTGGGCTTACAACATCATCAAGCAGGTGGGTAACTATTCTGAGATCTTTGAGCGCAACGTGGGATCGGAAAGCCCGCTGAAGATCAAACGCGGCCAGAACAATCTCTGGAATAACGGCGGCATTCAGTACGCGCCACCAGTACGTTAAGTCAAAGCTGTAACGGGCACTGCTCAGGCGGTGCCCAGTCCAGAGTCATGGTTACTGAGGTTTCTTTATGTCCCATCGCCGCTCAGCCGTAAAAGGAACGCTATCCTTTTCTCATCCCGCGGTCCGCGCCTGGCTATTCCAGATCATTGCTATTGTTGCGGTTGTTCTCATCGCCGTGTATCTCATCCATAACACCATCACCAACCTGAATAACCGCGGTATTACCTCCGGTTTTGCGTTCCTGGATCGCAGTGCAGGGTTTGGTATTGTTCAGCATCTTATTGATTATGAGGAAGGTGACACGTACGGACGCGTGTTTGTGGTCGGTTTACTGAATACGCTGCTGGTATCGGCGCTTTGTATTGTCTTCGCCTCGATATTGGGTTTCTTTATTGGCCTGGCTCGTCTTTCTGAAAACTGGCTCCTGCGGAAGCTTTCAACCTTTTATATTGAGACTTTCCGCAACATCCCACCGCTGCTGCAGATCTTTTTCTGGTATTTCGCGGTCCTGCGTAACCTTCCTGGCCCCCGCCAGGCCGTCGATGCGTTTGAGCTGTTTTTCCTGAGTAATCGTGGGCTATACATTCCCTCTCCGCAGTTCGCCGAAGGGCTTTACGCCTTCATCGTCGCAGTTATTATTGCGATCGCCATTTCTGTCGGGCTGTTCCGTTATAACCGCAAGCACCAGATTAAAACAGGGCAGCTTCGTAAAACATGGCCCGTTGGCGCTGCGCTAATTGTTGGCTTACCGTTAGTCGCTCACTGGCTTTTTGGTGCGGCTTTGCACTGGGATATCCCCCATCTGCGCGGGTTCAATTTCCAGGGCGGGATGGTGTTAATTCCTGAACTGGCAGCACTCACGCTGGCGCTCTCGATTTATACCTCCGCATTTATTGCAGAAATCATTCGCTCCGGGATCCAGGCGGTGCCTTACGGACAGCACGAGGCGGCGCGTTCACTTGGTTTACCGAATACCGTGACGCTGCGCCAGGTCATTATTCCCCAGGCCCTGCGGGTAATCATTCCGCCACTGACCAGTCAATATCTCAACATTGTCAAAAACTCATCGCTGGCCGCCGCGATTGGTTACCCGGATATGGTGTCTCTCTTCGCCGGCACCGTGCTTAACCAGACCGGACAAGCTATCGAAACCATTGCCATCACCATGTCTGTCTATCTGATCATCAGTCTGGCGATTTCATTGCTGATGAACCTTTATAACCGCCGTATTGCACTGGTCGAGCGCTAAGGATTTATGATGTCGAAAGCGATACTGTCGCACTCCTCGCGTCCAGCCAGCACAACCGGTGGACGTTTCATTATCTGGGCACGTAAGAACCTGTTCTCCAGCTGGAGCAACAGCCTGCTGACAATAGTCTGCCTGTGGTTGATGTGGGAACTGATCCCGCCGCTACTCAACTGGGCATTCCTGCAGGCGAACTGGGTGGGTTCCACGCGTGCCGACTGTACGAAAGCGGGCGCATGCTGGGTGTTTATTCACGAGCGTTTTGGCCAGTTCATGTATGGATTGTATCCTCATGAACAGCGCTGGCGGATTAATCTGGCGCTGGTTATCGGTCTGCTTTCCATCGCCGTAATGTTCTGGAAAAAGCTACCTCATCGTGGACGCTATATTCCCGGCTGGGCTGTGGCGTATCCCATTATTGTTTGGGTGTTGTTGTATGGCGGCTTCCTGGGGCTGGAACGCGTTGAAACACGCCAGTGGGGCGGTCTGACGCTGACGTTGATTATCGCTTCTGTGGGGATAGCTGGCGCTCTGCCGTGGGGCATTTTACTCGCTCTGGGTCGTCGTTCAACAATGCCGGTCGTGCGTGTGCTCTCCGTGATCTTCATTGAGTTCTGGCGTGGCGTACCACTGATCACCGTATTGTTTATGTCTTCGGTCATGCTGCCGCTGTTTATGGCAGAAGGTACAACGATCGACAAACTGATTCGTGCCCTGGTCGGGGTGATTCTGTTTCAGTCTGCCTATGTCGCTGAAGTTGTGCGTGGTGGCCTGCAGGCGTTACCTAAAGGCCAGTACGAAGCAGCGGAATCACTGGCTCTCGGATACTGGAAAACGCAGGGGTTGGTCATCCTTCCACAAGCACTCAAGCTGGTGATCCCGGGCCTGGTCAACACGATCATTGCCCTCTTCAAAGATACCAGCCTGGTCATCATCATCGGATTGTTCGATCTCTTTAGCAGCGTGCAGCAGGCAACCGTTGACCCTGCCTGGCTGGGCATGTCCACCGAGGGATATGTCTTTGCTGCTCTGATCTACTGGATCTTTTGTTTTAGCATGTCGCGCTACAGCCAGCACCTGGAAAAGCGCTTTAACACCGGGCGTACACCGCACTGAGGAAATTATGAGCCAAATTACTATGACACCCGCCGACGCGATGATTACGCTGGAAAACGTGAATAAATGGTATGGACAGTTTCATGTCCTGAAAGACATTAATCTCAAGGTAAAGCAAGGCGAACGAATCGTTCTTTGCGGCCCTTCCGGTTCAGGGAAATCGACAACCATTCGCTGTATCAACCATCTTGAAGAGCATCAGCAGGGACGCATTGTGGTTGATGGTATCGAGCTGAATGAAGATATTCGCAATATCGAACGCGTACGCCAGGAAGTGGGGATGGTATTTCAGCATTTTAATCTATTTCCCCACCTGACCGTTCTGCAGAACTGTACGCTTGCGCCGATTTGGGTACGAAAGATGCCGAAACAGGAAGCGGAGGCGTTGGCAATGCATTACCTCGAACGCGTACGTATTGCAGAGCACGCCAATAAGTTTCCCGGCCAGATCTCAGGCGGACAACAGCAGCGTGTGGCTATCGCCCGTTCGCTATGCATGAAACCCAAAATTATGCTGTTTGACGAACCGACATCTGCGCTGGATCCGGAAATGGTGAAAGAAGTGCTGGATACTATGATTGGGCTGGCGCAATCCGGGATGACGATGTTGTGCGTGACGCATGAGATGGGTTTTGCCAGAACGGTGGCAGACCGGGTGATCTTTATGGACCGCGGTGAGATCGTTGAACAGGCCCCACCGGATGAGTTCTTTGCGCATCCGAAGTCGGAACGTACGCGTGCATTCCTGTCGCAGGTGATTCATTAGTCATTTGCTTTGCCGGGTGGAGGCTTTGCCTTACCCGGCCTACCGTTTTTTCTGCACATAAACGCAAAAAGGCCATCCTTTCGGATGGCCTTTTCACTTATTTGATGTCTGGCAGTTCCCTACTCTCACATGGGGAGACCCCACACTACCATCG
>NZ_JTLF01000056.1:0-4664 GCF_000798855.1 Enterobacter sp. ZOR0014
TGCTGTTAATGCTTTAAAAAAGATGTTAGATAAAGCTACAGGTACAAAATAGAGTTTCTTACCGTCAACTGGCGCAGCGCGATCTCACTCGCCCCTGAAAATGTCGTCTCCTCAAGCCCTGGGTTACGGCTAATTGCTGCTATTAACTTTTAAAAGAGCATGAGGTTGTCAGGGATATGCTAGTACGGTGTCATACTGTCTGTAAATAGCCAAAATATTGCCAGTATACTGTTGTGGATTCCATTTTAAATGGTTGAAAGTTCTCTTATAAAGCAATCCTTTCAGTCAATTGTTTTGTCTAAGATCATGCTTTTGGTGTGAAAGATCGTGTAAGTCAGAGTAAATAGATCATTTGTCTGTAGGATTACATACACCGCTTCTATAATCTTTATCTTTAAAGTCAATTGGTTATGGTTTTTTATTATTCTGAAATAAAAAATTCTATTATATTTGAGAAAAATCACCCTTATCGCAAGAATAATCTGAAATAAAAAGCTAACTGATTGATATAACTATGTGTTTTGTTGAGGTGGGGTTGGAATATAAAAAATCGTATCAGCTAAGATATTTCCAAGGATGGCGGTTTTATTAGGTTGCCTTGTTAACTAATTGATTCTATAACGGAAGATGTAATTTTTTAATGATTAATTTAGATGTGCAATAACCGTCTGAAGGTGATAGCTATTGTATTGAATTAATCCGGAGAACGTCAGAACTGGATACTAAGATGGCTCATGATTTGTTGGGTGCTAAAATTCAGTTAAAAACTTATTAACTGTGGAGAAGACCTCAGGATTACGGGGCGCTCTGTTGCTGGAAGACGGGCCATGCTTCCCTGCAACATAGGGTATTGAGGCATAAAAAGTCAGAACCATTGTGGTGAAGCAAAGCTGCACGAGAACGTCAAACGAGGTCATCACTTTCGGATGCTTGTGAATAAATACTAACAGTATTTACAGGTAAGAGGCTGTGGAAACCATCAGTGATGTCTGGCGCGGAAGTGGAGTACATTAATCGCTGTTACATTATTTGAGTGATACTTATTTACCTAACAAACAAGGCCTTTCCATAAGTGATCTGGGAGTGTATCTGCCGTAAGGCTGCGGCATGTAAACCTTGAAGCTAAGTTTAATGGGATGGAGGCTGATTGTAGATGGAGATTTCTGACAGACAATTAAAGGGTCTGCAATGTTTACTTACTCATGCAATGCCGAATGGTTGTTGCGCTTTGTTGCAAATTGACATATTTTGAAATTAATAATGGCTTTTTTTTCGTCTGGCGCTTTTAAAATAATTGCAAGTTAAAAAGTTATAAAAAACATATTTTAAATATAAATCTAATTTCCATCGAGCTGCATCTTTAAAAAGGGTAAGTGGTCGTTATTTAAGCCTGAAAGGGTCTGATAAGCTCTATAATTAATGAGATAATGATATTAGAATAATCCCAAAAAGATGATGGCGTTCAAAAACGTTACAATCTAATTGCATTTAGTGTTTGTATCTGATCTTTTGGGGGTTGGGCTAAATATCTAAAGCCACACTGTAATTGATGGTTTTTTTAAATTTATTTAAACACTAAAGAAATTGGTTCACCTGCCGATTAGCATTGCTGTGGAAAAATATTCGCATTTCCTCATTAACCACACAAATTAAGCCTTTATTGCATTCATCTCTTGAAGATGAACATATGCTAATCATTAAGGAAGAATAATGTTCAAAAATCTCAATATCAGCACCCGGCTTACCATGGCATTTGGCGTGATAGTTGTATTGATGACAGTTGTCTGCGGATTGCTCTACATGAGCTTCGACAGGGTAACGGCTGTTAGCAAACTTAATGTCCACAGCTATAAAGTTGTTGATAATCTGCGCACAGTTACAGAGAACCTCATTAATATGGAAACAGGCATCCGTGGATTCGCACTCACGGGTAAACAGGATATTCTTCAGCCATTTTCTGAGGGGGATGAGGCGTTTAGACACGGAGTAAGTGAGCTCTTAACACTTACAAGTGATAATCAATCTCAACAGGATAAATTTTTAAAAATTTCTCAGCTTGAAGATGAATGGAAAAATTCATTTGCCCTTCCGTTAATCCAGAGCAGGAACGAAGTTACAAAAGGGTCGCTCAATATGGATTCATTCATCTCTGGACTTGAACACAACTCCGGCAAAGCTCAAATGGATCGTATCCGTGACGTTATCAATGAAGCGCTGCGTGATGAATATAGCATCATGTCAGAGCGGCAGGCACGCCTTGCTGATGAGCGTTTTAAAACGCGGATGATGATTGTTATTGGCTTGCTCGCAGCCGCTGTCACAGCGCTTCTTGCGGGTACCTTGTTATCACGCAGTATTCTTAATCCGTTAAAGCATGCAGTGAATACGGCTGATACCATCGCGTCGGGTGATCTTACATCGGTCATTACAATCGACCGAATGGACGAAACAGGCAAGCTGCTTGTGGCTCTTGATAACATGCAACAGAGATTAAAATCTCTCGTCACTGAAATCAAAATCACTGCTTCTTCAGTCGATCTTGCGGCCGGGGAAATCGAGCAGGGCAATATGGAGTTATCTTCCCGTACTGAGGAACAGGCCGCTGCTTTGCAACAGACAGCTGCCAGTATGGAGCAGTTAACAATGACCGTTCGCAACAATACAGAAATTGCTGAACATACGGCTATGTCCGCCAGAAAGACAGAAGAGCTGGCTCGGGAAGGGGAGTCTGCTGTTGGTGAAATGAGCGAAACGATGCAAAAAATATCGGCAAATGCACTTAAAATTAAGGAAATCACGAGTGTTATTGAAGGTATTGCCTTCCAGACAAATATACTTGCATTGAACGCTGCGGTAGAAGCTGCGCGCGCTGGTGAGCACGGGAGAGGTTTCGCTGTTGTCGCCACAGAAGTTAGAAATCTTGCGCAAAGAAGCGCGAGTGCATCAAAAGAAATCGGCTCCTTAATCGAGAACGCAGTCGACAATGTCGATAATGGTGTTTCTGTAGCCTCTAAGACAGCAGAGACAATTTTACGTGCTGCAACCAATGTTGCTTCACTGGCGCAGTCAATGGATAGTCTTTCTATGGCCTCAGTAGAGCAAATGCAGGGGATTATGCAAATCAGTACCGCTGTGACACAAATGGACGGTGTGACGCAGGGAAATGCTGCCCTCGTTGAGCAGTCTGCTGCCGCATCTCAGTCGCTCAGTGAACAATCCAGGTCTCTGAAGCAGATGACTGATAACTTTGTTATTTAAAAATCCAGTGGCACCATAATTTATGGTGCCTTTTAATGTCGTCAAATGGAAAGGTAGTCTTTTCCTGAACGTTGCTGTCGCCGGATGTCAGATCCGGCGGAGCAGGGCGACTGGTTGCAGAATATGGATTATTTATCCTTATCCGTCGTGCAGGACTGCTACGCTTAGCAGTCTCAGGCACCTGCGGACATCAAGGATGTCCTTATGGTTACGGCAGGTTGCTTTCATTTTTCCGAATGAGGATGAACCATGACTGACGATGCCCGTAAACAGCCACAAATTGATCCTGCTGAAGAGAATGCCTTTTTTCCCTCCTCGTATTCGCTCAGTCAGTTTACCAGCCCTGTCTCCGACCTCAGCGGGGCAGATTATCTGAATCGGTACACTGGCAGCCAAAAGATACTCGTGATTGCAGCGGATGAACGCTATCTGCCAACCGATACCGGGGCACTATTTTCTACGGGAAACCATCCCGTAGAGACCCTTTTGCCCTTATATCATTTGCGGGCAGCTGGGTTCGATTTTGACGTGACCACCCTATCGGGGCAGATGGCAAAATTCGAGTACTGGGCGATGCCCCGTGAAGATGAACGTATTATGCCTTTCTTTCGGGAGACGCTGTCGAAATTCAGGAGTCCTCAAAAACTATCTGATGTCGTCAGCAGGCTGACGAAAGACAGCGCCTATGCCGCGGTCTTCATTCCGGGCGGGCATGGTGCCCTGATTGGACTGCCCGGGAGTGAGGACGTGGCGACGACCCTGCGCTGGGCCATGCGGGAAGATCGTGTTGTCATCTCACTGTGTCATGGACCTGCCGCGTTTCTGTCGCTGCGCCAGGGAGACAATCCGCTGCGCGGGTATTCGGTGTGCGCTTTCCCGGACAGTGCCGACAAAGAAACCCCGGCGATGGGATATATGCCGGGGCATCTGACCTGGTACTTCGGTGAGGCCCTGCAGAAAATGGGGCTGAACATTGTCAATAGCGACATCAAGGGAACGGTACATCAGGATCGTAACGTACTGACGGGGGACAGCCCCTTCGCGGCCAACGCACTTGGCCAGCTTGCCGCAAACGCGTTGCTGGCCCGATTTGGCGAGTAATGGTTCAGAAGGGGCAGGGCGCAAGTCGGCTGCCCCGGTTTTTCGACTCTCTCCTGATCCTTAGTTCGGCTCCAGCACTAGTAAGAGAGGACCGGACACCATGATAAAAAGGCAATTGTTAGTTACAACATACGTTAAGAGTTAATATATCAACACCTGATACCCCTGCGCCATTCTGAAGCAAACAGCCCCTCTTCACCATTTATCGTCCCCCGTGCACAGCGCTAACAACACTGCACACTTCCCCCCTGAAAAGCGCCGCCGCCCGGCCCGAAGGGCCGGAAAGACCTTTCTGTAATTTATCG
>NZ_JTLF01000213.1:0-20987 GCF_000798855.1 Enterobacter sp. ZOR0014
GTAAGCGTGAGCGCCACCGGGCTTGTTTTTAGCGCTTAATATCAGACTTAAAATCACGCTGCTCGTAGCCGGTATACAGCTGACGAGGACGGGCGATTTTCATGCCTTCGCTGTGCATTTCGTTCCAGTGCGCAATCCAGCCTACGGTACGGGCCATGGCGAAGATTACGGTGAACATGGAAGACGGAATACCCATCGCTTTCAGAATGATACCGGAGTAGAAGTCGACGTTCGGGTAGAGTTTCTTCTCGATGAAGTACGGGTCGTTCAGCGCGATGTGTTCCAGCTCCATCGCCACTTCCAGCAGATCATCTTTGGTACCCAGTTCTTTCAGCACTTCGTGGCAGGTTTCACGCATCACGGTGGCGCGTGGGTCATAGTTTTTGTAAACACGGTGACCGAAGCCCATCAGGCGGAAGGAGTCATTCTTGTCTTTCGCGCGACGCACGAATTCAGGAATGTGCTCAACGGTGCTGATCTCTTCCAGCATCTTCAGTGCCGCTTCGTTCGCACCGCCGTGCGCCGGTCCCCACAGGGAGGCGATGCCCGCAGCGATACAGGCGAACGGGTTCGCGCCTGAAGAGCCCGCGGTACGGACGGTAGAGGTGGAAGCGTTCTGTTCGTGGTCAGCGTGCAGGATCAGGATACGGTCCATTGCGCGTTCCAGCACCGGGTTCACTTCGTACTCTTCGCACGGCGTGGAGAACATCATGCGCAGGAAGTTACCGGCGTAGGAGAGGTCGTTACGTGGATACACAAACGGCTGGCCGATGGAGTATTTGTAACACATCGCCGCCATGGTAGGCATTTTGGACAGCAGACGGAACGCCGCGATATCACGGTGACGCGGGTTATTCACGTCAAGGGAGTCGTGGTAGAACGCCGCCAGCGCACCGGTAATCCCGCACATCACCGCCATCGGGTGAGAGTCACGACGGAACGCATGGAACAGACGGGTAATCTGCTCATGGATCATGGTGTGACGGGTGACGGTGGTTTTGAATTCATCGTACTGCGCCTGCGTTGGCTTTTCGCCGTTCAGCAGGATGTAGCACACTTCCAGATAGTTGGATTCGGTGGCTAACTGATCGATGGGGAAGCCGCGATGGAGCAGGATACCTTCGTCACCGTCAATGTAGGTGATTTTGGATTCGCAAGATGCGGTAGAGGTAAATCCAGGGTCAAAGGTAAATACTCCTTTGGAACCCAGCGTACGGATATCAATAACATCCTGACCGAGCGTGCCTTTTAGCACATCCAGTTCAATAGCATCACCACCGTTGAGGGTGAGTTTTGCCTTTGTATCAGCCATTTACGGTCTCCTTAGCGCCTTATGCTTAAGACTGCGCTTTACCGGATTTGCTTTCAGCTGTTAATCACCGTTACCAGATTGTTATTTGGCTTACCGCTCAGCTCACGAGGACAAACCAGGGTACAGAGCTATGGCGCCTTGCAGGTAAACGAATGAAATATCAGTGAAACAACAGCAAATCAGCGTTTTTGCAGTCCGAATTATTCAAACCTGTATATCACTAATAACTGTCCTGATAACTTCGGTCAATACCATCACACTGTTACATAACTATTTGTCAGGTGAAAGAGAGACCTCATAACTTTTGCGCATTATATGCCTTTTCTGATGACGTTTGTAACAATATTGTTTAACATTTGTCAAATCAGATGATTAAAAATTAAAAAGATGTTGTTATCGTGACCCTGATCACTGTTCCAGAGAAAACCCGACAAACTGTATGTAGGTTAATTGTAATGATTTTGTGAACGGCCTATACTGCCGCCAGGTCTCCGGAACACCCTGCAATCCCGAGCCACCCAGCGTTGTAATGTGTCGTTGAAGCATCTGGAAGCATTGTTTTGCATGACGCGCAGTTATAGAAAAGGAACGCTGCTTGACCCGCATCGCAGTCCGGAGGAAGGAAACAATAAGAACAGCATGTGGGCGTTATTCATGATAAGAAATGTGAAAAAACAAAGACCTGTCAATCTGGATCTGAAAACGATCCGGTTCCCCGTAACAGCAATAGCGTCCATTCTGCACCGTGTTTCAGGTGTAATTACGTTTGTGGCGGTCGGCATTCTGCTGTGGTTACTGGGTACCAGCCTCTCCTCCCCTGAAGGATTCCTCCAGGCCTCTGCCATCATGAACAGCTTCTTCGTGAAATTCATCATGTGGGGCATTCTGACCGCGCTGGCGTACCACGTCGTCGTGGGTGTTCGTCATATGCTGATGGACTTTGGCTACCTGGAAGAGACGTTCGAAGCCGGGAAACGCTCCGCTAACATTTCATTTGTGATTACTGTCGTGCTTTCACTTCTCGCAGGAGTTCTCGTATGGTAAGCAACGCCTCCGCATTAGGACGCAACGGCGTACATGACTTCATTCTTGTCCGTGCTACCGCTATCGTTCTCACCCTTTACATCATCTATATGATTGGTTTCTTCGCGACCAGCGGTACGCTGACGTGGGAAATCTGGAGTGGGTTCTTCGGATCCGCCTTCACCAAAGTGTTCACCCTGCTGGCGCTGTTCTCCATCCTTATTCATGCGTGGATTGGTATGTGGCAGGTGTTGACCGATTACGTTAAACCGCTGGCGATTCGCCTTCCTCTGCAGCTGGCCATTGTCGTTGCACTGGTGGTTTACGTTATTTATGGATTCGTTGTGGTGTGGGGTGTGTAATGAAACTGCCAGTCAGAGAATTTGATGCTGTTGTGATTGGTGCCGGTGGCGCAGGTATGCGTGCCGCACTGCAAATTTCCCAGAGCGGCCAGACCTGTGCGCTGCTCTCTAAAGTGTTCCCGACCCGTTCCCACACAGTATCCGCGCAGGGCGGTATTACCGTTGCGCTGGGTAACTCCCATGAAGATAACTGGGAATGGCACATGTACGACACGGTAAAAGGTTCCGACTACATCGGCGACCAGGATGCCATCGAATATATGTGTAAGACCGGCCCGGAAGCGATTCTGGAGCTGGACCACATGGGGCTGCCGTTCTCCCGTCTGGAAAACGGCACCATCTATCAGCGTCCGTTTGGCGGCCAGTCGAAAAACTTCGGCGGCGAGCAGGCGGCACGTACCGCAGCGGCGGCTGACCGTACCGGCCACGCACTGCTGCACACCCTGTATCAGCAGAACCTGAAAAACCACACCACCATCTTCTCCGAGTGGTATGCGCTGGATCTGGTGAAAAATGCCGATGGCGCAGTGGTCGGTTGTACCGCGCTGTGTATCGAAACCGGTGAAGTCGTTTACTTCAAAGCCCGCGCAACCGTGCTGGCCACCGGCGGTGCAGGCCGTATTTACCAGTCCACCACCAACGCCCACATCAACACCGGTGACGGTGTCGGCATGGCAATCCGCGCAGGCGTGCCGGTTCAGGATATGGAAATGTGGCAGTTCCACCCAACCGGTATCGCCGGTGCCGGCGTTCTGGTAACAGAAGGCTGCCGTGGTGAAGGCGGCTACCTGCTGAACAAACACGGCGAACGCTTCATGGAGCGTTATGCCCCGAATGCGAAAGACCTGGCGGGTCGTGACGTGGTGGCGCGTTCCATCATGATCGAAATCCGTGAAGGCCGCGGCTGTGATGGCCCATGGGGTCCACACGCGAAGCTGAAACTCGACCATCTGGGTAAAGAGGTGCTGGAATCCCGTCTGCCGGGCATTCTGGAGCTGTCTCGTACCTTCGCACACGTCGACCCGGTGAAAGAGCCAATTCCTGTTATCCCAACCTGCCACTACATGATGGGCGGTATTCCGACCAAAGTGACCGGTCAGGCGTTGACCGTGAACGAGCAGGGCGAAGATGTGGTTATTCCTGGCCTGTTCGCCGTAGGTGAAATTGCCTGCGTATCCGTTCACGGCGCAAACCGTCTCGGCGGCAACTCGCTGCTGGACCTGGTGGTATTCGGCCGTGCAGTCGGTCTGCATCTGCAGGAATCCATTGCCGAGCAGGGCGCGCTGCGTGACGCGACCGACGACGAAATTGATGCCTCTCTTGAGCGCCTCAACCGCTGGAACGGCAACCGTAACGGCGAAGATCCGGTGGAAATCCGTAAAGCACTGCAGGAATGCATGCAGCATAACTTCTCGGTATTCCGCGAAGGTGACGCAATGGCCAAAGGTCTTGAGCAGCTGAAAGCGATCCGCGAGCGTCTGAAAAATGCCCGTCTGGATGACACCTCCAGCGAGTTCAACACCCAGCGCGTTGAATGCCTGGAGCTGGATAACCTGATGGAAACTGCGTTCGCGACCGCGATGTCGGCAAACTTCCGTACCGAGAGCCGTGGCGCGCATAGCCGCTTCGACTTCCCGGATCGTGATGACGAAAACTGGCTGTGCCATTCCCTGTATCTGCCAGAGTCGGAATCCATGACGCGTCGTAGCGTCAACATGGAACCGAAACTGCGTCCGGCGTTCCCGCCGAAGATTCGTACTTACTAATGCGGAGACAGGATAATGAAACTCGAATTCTCAGTTTATCGTTATAACCCGGATGTTGATGATGCTCCGCGTATGCAGGACTACACCCTGGAAGCGGAAGAAGGTCGCGACATGATGCTGCTGGATGCGTTAATCCAGCTGAAAGAAAAAGATCCGACACTGTCGTTCCGTCGCTCCTGCCGTGAAGGGGTCTGCGGCTCTGATGGCGTGAACATGAACGGCAAAAATGGCCTGGCCTGCATCACGCCAATTTCCGCGTTGCAGCGTCCTGGTCAGAAAATTGTTATCCGTCCTCTGCCAGGCCTGCCGGTCGTGCGTGATTTGGTGGTAGACATGGGGCAATTCTATGCACAATATGAGAAGATTAAGCCTTACTTATTGAATAATGGGCAAAATCCACCCGCTCGCGAGCACTTACAGTCTCCTGAGCAGCGTGAAAAACTCGATGGGTTGTACGAGTGTATTCTCTGCGCATGTTGTTCAACGTCCTGTCCGTCGTTCTGGTGGAACCCGGACAAGTTTATCGGCCCGGCCGGTCTGCTGGCTGCCTATCGCTTCCTGATCGATAGCCGCGACACCGAAACCGAGAGTCGTCTGGAAGGACTGAGTGACGCTTTCAGCGTATTCCGCTGCCATAGCATCATGAACTGCGTCAGTGTATGTCCGAAGGGACTGAACCCGACGCGCGCCATCGGCCATATTAAGTCGATGCTGCTGCAGCGCAGTGCGTAAGTAAAAACGCCGGATGGCGCTGCGCTTATCCGGCCTACGTAACAGTAGGCCCGGTAAGCGTAGCGCCACCGGGCGAATTGCAGAAACCTTTAAAAACTGCCCTGAAGTTTAGACAGTTTCTAAAGGTTCCTTCGCGGGCCAAATGAAAAGAGCTCGCAGGTGAACCCCGGCACGTACACGTGGTGTGCGTGGTAGTTTCTACGGCGAAAGTAAGCATAAAAATGCTTAAGGGATCACGATGCAGAACGGCGCAATGAAAGCCTGGCTGGACTCTTCTTTCCTTTCTGGTGCGAACCAGAGCTGGATTGAACAGCTCTATGAAGACTTCTTAACCGATCCTGACTCAGTGGACGCAAACTGGCGTTCCATGTTCCAGCAGTTGCCTGGCACAGGGGTCAAACCGGATCAATTCCATTCCAAAACACGTGATTATTTCCGTCGTCTGGCGAAGGATGCCTCACGTTACTCTTCTGCGATTTCCGACCCTGACACCAATGCGAAGCAGGTTAAAGTCCTGCAGCTTATCAACGCTTATCGCTTCCGTGGTCACCAGCATGCGAATCTCGATCCGCTGGGACTGTGGCAGCAAGAACGTGTGGCCGATCTCGATCCGGCGTATCACGATCTGACCGAGGCCGATTTCCAGGAAAGCTTTAACGTAGGTTCTTTTGCCATCGGCAAAGACACGATGAAGCTGGGCGAACTCATTGATGCGCTCAAGCAAACCTACTGCGGCTCCATCGGCGCGGAATACATGCACATTACCTCTACCGAAGAGAAACGCTGGATCCAGCAGCGCATCGAATCCGTAGCGGGCCATGCGAATTTCTCAGCAGACGAGAAAAAACGTTTCCTTGGCGAACTGACTGCAGCAGAGGGCCTTGAGCGCTATCTGGGCGCGAAATTCCCGGGCGCAAAACGCTTCTCGCTGGAAGGCGGCGACGCGCTGGTGCCGATGCTGAAAGAGCTGATTCGTCATGCAGGCAAGAGCGGTACCCGTGAAGTGGTACTGGGCATGGCGCACCGTGGTCGTCTGAACGTCCTGGTCAACGTGCTGGGTAAAAAACCGCAGGACCTGTTCGACGAATTTGCGGGCAAACATAAAGAGCACCTCGGCACCGGCGACGTGAAGTACCACATGGGCTTCTCGTCTGATATCGAAACCGAAGGCGGTCTGGTTCACCTGGCGCTGGCGTTTAACCCGTCACACCTGGAGATCGTCAGCCCGGTGGTTATCGGTTCCGTGCGTGCGCGTCTGGATCGTCTGGACGAGCCAAGCAGCAACAAAGTGCTGCCAATCACCATTCACGGTGATGCGGCGGTAACCGGGCAGGGCGTGGTTCAGGAAACCCTGAACATGTCGAAAGCGCGTGGTTATGAAGTGGGCGGTACCGTTCGCATCGTGATCAACAACCAGGTGGGCTTCACCACCTCTAACCCGCTGGATGCCCGCTCTACACCATATTGCACCGACATCGGTAAAATGGTTCAGGCGCCGATCTTCCACGTGAACGCGGACGATCCGGAAGCTGTCGCTTTCGTGACCCGTCTGGCGCTGGACTTCCGTAATACCTTCAAACGCGATGTGTTCATTGACCTCTTCTGCTACCGCCGTCACGGCCACAACGAAGCGGATGAGCCAAGTGCAACCCAGCCGCTGATGTATCAGAAAATCAAAAAACACCCGACGCCACGCAAAATCTATGCTGACAAGCTGGAAAGCGAAAAAGTGGCGACGCTGGAAGATGCGACCGAACTGGTCAACCTCTACCGCGATGCGCTGGATGCGGGTGAATGCGTAGTGAAAGAGCTGCGTCCGATGAACATGCACTCCTTTACCTGGTCGCCGTACCTCAACCACGAGTGGGATGAGAGCTACCCGAACAAGGTTGAGATGAAGCGTCTGCAGGAGCTGGCTAAACGCATCAGCACCGTACCAGACGCTATCGAGATGCAGTCTCGCGTGGCGAAAATCTATGCTGACCGTCAGTCCATGGCAGCAGGTGAGAAGCTGTTTGACTGGGGTGGCGCGGAAACGCTGGCTTATGCAACGCTGGTTGACGAAGGCATTCCCGTGCGTCTGTCCGGCGAAGATGCGGGCCGTGGCACCTTCTTCCACCGTCACGCGGTGGTTCACAATCAGTCTAACGGTTCAACCTATACCCCACTGCAGCACGTCCACAACGGTCAGGGCCAGTTCAAGGTCTGGGACTCCGTACTGTCTGAAGAAGCGGTACTGGCCTTCGAATACGGCTACGCCACCGCTGAACCACGCACCCTGACCATCTGGGAAGCGCAGTTCGGTGACTTCGCGAACGGTGCGCAGGTCGTTATCGACCAGTTCATCTCCTCCGGCGAGCAGAAGTGGGGCCGCATGTGTGGTCTGGTCATGCTGCTGCCGCACGGTTATGAAGGCCAGGGTCCGGAGCACTCCTCCGCGCGTCTGGAACGCTATCTGCAACTTTGCGCTGAGCAGAACATGCAGGTTTGCGTGCCGTCCACTCCGGCTCAGGTCTACCACATGCTGCGTCGTCAGGCACTGCGCGGTATGCGCCGTCCGCTGGTGGTCATGTCTCCGAAATCCCTGCTGCGCCATCCGCTGGCGGTATCCAGCCTGGATGAGCTGGCAAACGGCACCTTCCTGCCAGCCATCGGTGAGATTGACGAGCTGGATCCGCAGGCCGTGAAGCGTGTGGTGATGTGTTCTGGTAAGGTTTATTACGACCTGCTGGAACAGCGCCGTAAGAACGATCAGAAAGATGTCGCCATCGTGCGTATCGAACAGCTTTATCCGTTCCCGCATCAGGCGATGCAGGAAGTGCTGAAACCTTACGCTCACGTTCATGATTTTGTCTGGTGCCAGGAAGAGCCGCTTAACCAGGGCGCATGGTACTGCAGCCAGCATCATTTCCGTGAAGTGATTCCATTTGGGTCCGCTCTGCGTTACGCAGGTCGCCCGGCCTCCGCCTCTCCGGCGGTAGGGTATATGTCCGTTCACCAGAAGCAGCAACAAGATCTGGTCAATGACGCGCTGAACGTCGATTAATTAAAGGATACATAATGAGTAGCGTAGATATTCTTGTTCCCGACCTGCCTGAATCTGTAGCAGATGCGACCGTCGCTACCTGGCACAAAAAACCAGGCGATGCCGTTAAGCGCGATGAAGTGCTGGTAGAAATCGAAACTGACAAAGTGGTACTGGAAGTACCGGCTTCGGCGGATGGCGTACTGGACGCGGTGCTGGAAGATGAAGGTACGACCGTCACCTCTCGTCAGATCCTGGGTCGCCTGCGTGAAGGCAACAGCGCGGGTAAAGAGTCCAGCGCCAAGTCTGAAGAGAAAGCCTCTACGCCGGCTCAGCGCCAGCAGGCTTCTCTGGAAGAACAGTCTAACGACGCCCTCAGCCCGGCGATCCGTCGCCTGCTGGCTGAACATAGCCTTGACCCGGCTGCCATCAAAGGCACCGGTGTGGGTGGCCGTCTGACGCGTGAAGACATCGACAAGCACCTGGCGAAAGCACCTGCTCAGGCAGAAGCGAAAGCCCCTGCGGCAGCGCCAGCAGCAGCTCAGCCTGCTCTGGGTGCCCGCAGCGAAAAACGCGTCCCAATGACGCGCCTGCGTAAGCGCGTGGCCGAGCGTCTGCTGGAAGCGAAAAACTCCACCGCGATGCTGACCACCTTCAACGAAGTGAACATGAAGCCAATCATGGACCTGCGTAAGCAGTACGGTGACGCGTTTGAAAAACGTCACGGTATCCGTCTGGGCTTTATGTCCTTCTACGTGAAGGCTGTCGTTGAAGCGCTGAAACGCTACCCGGAAGTGAACGCGTCCATCGATGGCGATGACGTGGTTTACCACAACTATTTCGACGTCAGCATGGCGGTTTCTACTCCACGTGGTCTGGTCACCCCGGTTCTGCGTGATGTGGATACCTTGGGTATGGCTGACATCGAGAAAAATATCAAAGAGCTGGCTGTTAAAGGCCGCGACGGCAAGCTGACCGTAGACGACCTGACCGGCGGTAACTTCACCATTACCAACGGCGGCGTATTCGGCTCGCTGATGTCTACCCCGATCATTAACCCGCCGCAGAGCGCGATCCTGGGTATGCATGCCATTAAAGATCGTCCGATGGCGGTAGACGGTAAAGTTGAGATCCTGCCAATGATGTACCTGGCGCTCTCTTACGATCACCGCCTGATCGACGGCCGCGAGTCCGTGGGCTTCCTGGTTGCCATTAAAGAGCTGCTGGAAGATCCAACGCGTCTGCTGCTGGACGTCTAGTTTTGCAGTCTTGCCCGGCGGCGTATGGCTGCCGGGCCACTAAAAGCACTACCTAACGATTACCTGAAGGATGGATAGAACACATGAACTTACATGAATATCAGGCCAAACAGCTGTTTGCCCGGTATGGCTTACCGGCTCCGGTGGGTTATGCCTGTACTACCCCGCGTGAAGCAGAAGAAGCCGCATCTAAAATCGGTTCCGGCCCGTGGGTAGTTAAATGTCAGGTTCACGCTGGTGGCCGTGGTAAAGCGGGCGGTGTGAAGGTTGTTAAGAGCAAAGAAGAGATTCGTGCGTTTGCTGAACATTGGCTCGGCAAACGTCTGGTGACCTACCAGACAGATGCAAACGGCCAGCCGGTTAACCAGATCCTGGTTGAAGCAGCGACCGATATCGCTAAAGAGCTGTACCTGGGCGCGGTTGTTGACCGTAGCTCCCGTCGCGTGGTGTTCATGGCGTCTACCGAAGGCGGCGTGGAAATCGAAAAAGTGGCGGAAGAAACCCCACATTTGATCCACAAAGTGGCGATCGATCCGCTGGCAGGCCCAATGCCTTACCAGGGTCGCGAGCTGGCGTTCAAACTGGGTCTGGAAGGCAAGCTGGTTCAGCAGTTCACCAAGATCTTCATGGGTCTGGCGACTATCTTCCTGGAGCGCGACCTGGCGCTGATCGAGATTAACCCGCTGGTGATCACCACCCAGGGCGATCTGATCTGCCTCGACGGCAAACTGGGCGCTGACGGCAACGCGCTGTTCCGCCAGCCGGATCTGCGCGAAATGCGCGACCAGTCTCAGGAAGACCCGCGTGAAGCACAGGCTGCACAGTGGGAACTGAACTACGTGGCGCTGGACGGCAACATCGGCTGTATGGTCAACGGTGCGGGCCTGGCAATGGGCACCATGGACATCGTTAAGCTGCACGGTGGTGAGCCAGCGAACTTCCTCGACGTGGGCGGTGGCGCAACCAAAGAGCGCGTGACCGAAGCGTTCAAAATCATCCTCTCTGACGACAATGTTAAAGCGGTTCTGGTTAACATCTTCGGCGGCATCGTTCGTTGCGACCTGATCGCCGACGGTATCATTGGTGCGGTAGAAGAAGTGGGTGTTAACGTTCCGGTGGTTGTACGTCTGGAAGGTAACAACGCTGAACTCGGCGCGAAAAAACTGGCTGACAGCGGCCTGAATATTATTGCAGCGAAAAGTCTGACGGATGCAGCTCAGCAGGTTGTTGCCGCAGTGGAGGGGAAATAATGTCAGTTTTAATTAATAAAGATACCAAGGTTATCTGCCAGGGCTTCACCGGTAGCCAGGGGACTTTCCACTCCGAACAGGCGATTGCCTACGGTACGCAGATGGTTGGCGGCGTCACGCCAGGTAAAGGTGGCACCACGCACCTGGGCCTGCCGGTGTTCAACACCGTGCGTGAAGCCGTAGAAGCGACGGGCGCAACCGCGACCGTTATCTATGTTCCGGCACCGTTCTGCAAAGACTCCATTCTGGAAGCGATCGACGCGGGCATCAAACTGATCATCACCATCACTGAAGGTATCCCGACGCTGGATATGCTGACCGTGAAAGTGAAGCTGGATGAAGCCGGCGTGCGCATGATCGGCCCGAACTGCCCAGGCGTCATCACGCCAGGCGAATGCAAAATCGGCATCATGCCGGGTCATATTCACAAGCCGGGCAAAGTGGGCATCGTGTCCCGTTCCGGTACCCTGACCTATGAAGCCGTTAAGCAGACCACCGATTACGGCTTCGGCCAGTCCACCTGTGTGGGCATCGGCGGTGACCCGATCCCGGGCTCTAACTTCATCGACATCCTGAAACTGTTCCAGGAAGATCCACAAACCGAAGCGATCGTGATGATTGGTGAGATCGGTGGTAGCGCGGAAGAAGAAGCGGCTGCTTACATCAAAGAACACGTGACCAAGCCGGTTGTCGGTTACATCGCGGGTGTGACCGCGCCGAAAGGCAAGCGTATGGGTCACGCAGGGGCGATCATCGCCGGTGGTAAAGGTACGGCTGACGAGAAATTCGCAGCGCTCGAAGCCGCAGGCGTGAAAACCGTTCGCAGCCTGGCGGATATCGGCGAAGCACTGAAATCCATCATTAAGTAAGTCCTCTCTGCTCCCCGACAGGGGAGCGTTGAAGTAAAAAAATGTCCGTTTCGACATGGTTGGCCGCTGAAAAGCGGCCTTTTTTATTGCCTGCGTTTGGCAACGAGCGTGAACTTGTAATCGTCGGTATTGAAGACGTTGCGACTGTATTCAAATACCCGTCCGTCCTTCAGGAAACCGCGGGAGGCTTTTTCCAGGATCGGTTTGGCCGGATCGAGCGCCAGCGCGGCGATCGCCTCCTCTGATGGCATGATCGGCACCAGCTCCTGCTCGCTGCGATCGATAACCATTTTTTTGATCTGCTCGACGTAGTGGTATTTCGAATTTTCCATCACGTCCCAGGTGAGGTCGGGGAACATTGCCAGCGGCATCCATGTCTCTTCCAGGTTAACCGGCTTCTGCTTGATGAAGCGTACGCGCTTCACGTGCCAGACTTTATCCTCCGGATTGATGGCCAGCGTTGCCGCAAGCCGCTCATCGGCTTTCACCACTTCAAAAATTTTAACATCACTGTGCGTATCGACGTTTCGGTCCGCCAGCTTTTCGTAAAAACCGGTGAGCTGGTAGATATCGTAATTTACGCGTTCCTCTTTTACATAAGAGCCGCTGCCCTGAATGCTTTCGATAATCTGCTCATCAGCCAGCAGTTTCAGGGCCTGCCGGACGGTGACACGGCTAACGCTGAACGTCTCCTGAAGGCTGGACTCCGTCGGGAGCGCGTCACCGGGTTTTAACTCCCCGGCGTTAATTTTCTCGCGAAACGCATCGGCTATCTGCCGGTACATCGGTTTATTACCCATTTGATTGCGCCTGCTTAATACCTTTTCAGGGAATTATGCATTCAACTGATGATTTGTAAATAATACAAATAAAATACAAATTGGCTTATTAGTGAAAGTGATCACATACATGTATTATAAGATCTGCCAGAATCCATCCCAGACAATAACGATCTAAATGTGAGGATCCCTATGAACCTGACGACCCTGACCGATCCGCGTGCAGTTTGCGTTCAGGCGCGGTTTTCCTGCCGGGATGAGGCAATCCGTCAGCTTGCGACACGTCTGGTGGCGCTGGGCAAAATCGCTGATGCCGATGCTTTTCTTAAAGAAGTTTTCCATCGGGAATCGCTTGGCCCCACCGCCCTGGGCGAAGGGCTGGCGGTGCCCCACGGAAAATCAGCCGTCGTGAGAGAAGCGGCCTTCGCCGTGGCAACGCTGCGCGAACCGCTGGAGTGGGAAGGCGTGGACGGACCGGAAGAGGTTGAGCTGATATTTCTTCTCGCCATTCCTCCTGCCGAAGCGGGGTCGACACATATTCAGGTACTGACGGAACTGACGTCTCGCCTGGCGGATGACGATCTCCGGGCGCGCGTGATGGCAGCCACCACGGCGGAAGATGTGCTTGCTGCCCTGGAAGCGACCCCTGAAGCGCAAGAGGCCGCCGTTGCGGTGAATGCCCCGACGATCGTTTGCGTTACCGCCTGTCCGGCTGGAATTGCGCATACCTATATGGCTGCGGAATACCTGGAAAAAGCGGGACGCAGGCTGGGCGTCAACGTGGTGGTCGAAAAGCAGGGTGCGAACGGCATTGAGGGGCGCATCACTGCGCAGCAGTTGAAGGAGGCGAAAGCATGCATTTTTGCCGCAGACGTGGCGATCAAAGAGCGTGAGCGTTTTCAGGGGATCCCCGCGATTTCCGTCCCCGTTGCGGAGCCCCTGCGCCATGCTGAAGCGCTAATTGAGCGCGCGCTGGCGCTACGGCCTTCATCCGAAGCGGGTCATGAATACGTCGATACCGAAACGAAAACGGGCGTAAAAAGTGAGCTCAAACAGGCGCTCCTCAGCGGGATCTCCTTTGCGGTGCCGCTGATCGTCGCTGGCGGTACGGTGCTGGCCGTGTCGGTACTGCTGGCGCAAATCCTGGGCTTGCAGCACTTGTTCGACCAGGAAAACTCGTGGCTGTGGATGTACCGCAAGCTTGGCGGCGGCATGCTCGGAATTTTGATGGTTCCCGTTCTGGCCGCGTATACCGCTTACTCGCTGGCGGATAAACCCGCGCTGACACCGGGATTTGCTGCTGGTCTTGCTGCCAATATGATCGGCTCCGGTTTTCTGGGGGCTATCGTGGGCGGCCTGATCGCGGGTTACCTGATGCGCTGGGTAAAAAATCACATCCGCCTGAGTAGCCGCTATAACGGCTTTTTAACCTTTTATCTCTATCCGGTCATTGGCGTGCTGGGGGCGGGTAGCCTGATGCTGTTTGTGATCGGCGAACCGGTGGCCTGGCTTAATAACACGCTCACCGTCTGGCTTAATGGTCTGTCCGGTGCGAATGCGCTGCTCCTGGGGGCGATCCTCGGCTTTATGTGTTCATTTGATTTGGGCGGGCCGGTCAACAAAGCCTCTTACGCATTTTGCCTGGGCGCGATGGCGAACGGCGTATACGGTCCCTATGCCATCTTTGCCTCCGTCAAAATGGTCTCGGCCTTTACCGTGACGGCGTCAACGATGCTGGCTCCGGGACTGTTTAAACCGTTTGAAATTGAAACCGGTAAATCAACGTGGCTGCTCGGACTCGCGGGCATTACCGAAGGGGCGATTCCGATGGCGATAGAAGATCCCCTTCGCGTCATTGGCTCCTTTGTGCTCGGCTCCATGGTAACCGGCGCGATTGTTGGGGCGATGGGGATCGGGCTGTCTACCCCGGGGGCGGGTATTTTCTCTCTCTTTTTACTTCACGACGCAGGGCTGACCGGTGTGGTTGCCGCGGCGGGCTGGTTTGGCGCGGCGCTGCTGGGGGCCGCTATCTCCACGTTTATTCTGCTGCTCTGGCGACGCCAGGCGGTAAAAAAGGGCAAATACGTCACTGAAGACGCCATACGGTAAAAACTCACACACAGGAAACGAAGATGAAAGCTGTATCTCGCGTTCATATCACACCGCATATGCACTGGGACCGTGAGTGGTATTTCACCACCGAAGAGTCACGTATTCTTCTGGTCAATAATATGGAAGAGATCCTGACCCGCCTGGAGCAGGATGACGAGTATAAATATTACGTCCTTGATGGGCAGACGGCGGTGCTGGAGGATTATTTTGCCGTCGTGCCTGAAAACCGCGCGCGCGTGAAGGCCCTTGTCGAGCGCGGAAAACTGATTATCGGCCCCTGGTATACCCAGACTGATACCACCCTCGTCAGCGGCGAGTCGATCGTCCGCAACCTTATGTATGGCATTCGCGACTGTATGGCGTTCGGCGAGCCGATGAAAATCGGCTATCTGCCCGATTCATTTGGTATGTCCGGTCAGCTTCCGCATATTTATAACGGGTTTGGCATAACGCGGACCATGTTCTGGCGCGGCTGCTCGGAACGACACGGAACCGATAAAACGGAATTTCTCTGGCAGAGCCAGGACGGCAGCGAAGTGACGGCACAGGTGCTGCCGCTGGGCTACGCGATTGGTAAGTACTTACCGGAGGACGAAGCGGGGCTGCGAAAGCGGCTCGACAGCTATCTCGAGGTGCTGGAAAGCGCCTCCGTCACCAAAGAGATTTTGCTGCCCAACGGTCACGATCAGATGCCGCTGCAGCAGAATATTTTTGCAGTAATGGACAAGCTGCGAGAAATCTATCCCCAGCGTCAGTTTGTGATGAGCCGGTTCGAAGAGGTATTTGACCACATCGATGCGCACCGCGATGAACTGGCGACGGTAAAAGGGGAGTTTATCGACGGGAAATACATGCGCGTTCACCGGACAATCGGCTCTACGCGCATGGACATCAAAATCGCCCATGCGCGTATTGAGAACAAAATTGTCAATATCCTCGAGCCACTGGCGACCCTTGCCTGGACGCTGGGCTTCGATTACCACCACGGTCTGCTGGAGAAAATGTGGAAAGAGATCCTCAAAAACCACGCTCACGACAGCATCGGTTGCTGCTGCAGCGACAAAGTGCATCGTGAGATTGTCTCCCGCTTCGAACTGGCTGAAGACATGGCAGACAACCTGGTGCGTTTCTATATGCGCAAGATTGTCGACAACATGCCGCAAAGCGATGCCGATAAGCTGGTGATGTTCAACCTGATGCCCTGGCCGCGTGAAGAGGTGATGAACACCACCATCCGACTGCGTGCCAGCCAGTTCCGTTTGCGGGATGATAAAGGTAACGAGATCCCGTATTTCATTCGCAGCGCACGCGAACTCGACCCCGGTCTCATCGACCGACAGATTGTCCATTACGGCAATTACGAACCGTTTATGGAGTTTGATATTCAGCTCAGCCAGATACTGCCGTCGATGGGGTACCGTACGTTGTTTATCGAACCGAACGTGGCCGGGAAGCAGCGCGCAGCGGTGAAAAACACAGAATCCTTCCTTGAAAATGCGTTCTGGCAGGTTGATTTCAATGAAGACGGCACGTTGCGCCTGCGTGACAAAGAAACCGGGCTGATTTATGACCGCGTACTGGAAATCGAAGAGAGTTCGGATGATGGCGATGAGTACGACTACTCGCCTGCCCGGGAAGAGTGGAGGCTCACTTCAGCACAGGGTGAGCATCAGGTTGAGGTGACGCATGAAGGCTGGCAGAGCAGGGCGGTGATCCGTCATCGGATCGCTGTTCCGGCTAATCTGGCCGAACGCACGGCGCGTCAGAGGAACGGTTCTCTCAGCGCTGAGTGTGAAATCACGCTTAGTCACAACAGCAGACGCATTGATGTGGCGGTTCGTCTGGACAATCAGGCTGACGACCATCGCGTTCGCGTGCTGATCCCAACGCCGTTTACAGCCCAGGAGGTGTTAGCGGATACGCAGTTTGGTACGGTCACGCGTGCTGCGCAGGATCCCGCCATGCAAAACTGGCAGGAGGAGGGCTGGAAAGAAGCGCCGGTTCCCGTCTGGAACTTACTCAATTACGCCGTCCTGCAGGAGAAACGAAACGGGCTGGCGCTGTTCACCGAGGGACTGCGCGAATTTGAAGTGGTGGGCGAGGATAAAAAAGCCTTTGCCGTAACCTTGTTGCGTGGCGTGGGGCTACTCGGCAAAGAAGATTTGCTGTTGCGTCCCGGCAGACCATCAGGGATCAAACTGCCCGTTCCTGACTCCCAGGTTCGGGGCGCGTTAAGCTGTCGCTTTAGTCTCTTCAGTTTCAGCGGTACGCCGGAAAATGCGGGTGTCGCGCAGCAGGCTAAATCGTGGTTAACGCCCGTACAGTGCTACAACAAAATTCCCTGGGATGCCATGAAACTGAACCGCGCACCGTTTACCACGCCGGAAAGTTACAGTTTATTAGCGCTTTCGCCAACGGGATGTGTGCTCAGTGCTCTCAAAAAGGCGGAAGATCGTGATGAGCTTATTCTTCGTCTGTTTAACCCGTCAGCGTCCAGCGCATGTGATGCGACGTTATCTGTGAATCCGACGGTGAAACGGTGCTGCGAAACGGACATGAATGAACAGGTGTTAGCGCAGCATGAAGGCGAGGGCATTGCCGGGGTATTCAGGCCTGGACAGTCACGCACCTTTAGCGTGCTTGTCGGCTGAAAACAGTGATAAAAGGCTGCAGCGTTAGCGGCCTTTTTTCATTGAATAATCACACCGTGGTGTTAACTTATGGGGTGATAAAGGTAAATTAAATGTAATTTCTAAGGGTTGCAGAAAAGCAATGGAAAAATAATCTGGCTCGACTACGCTTTATTGTTGGTCGCGCTTGAAAAGGACAATTTCTCTCGCGTTAATAAAAATCACTTCTGTTTATATTTTTTCCTTCTTCGATAACCTATCACATCCTTGTATGTACATATCGTTAACATGGTTTTTACCATTCTCACCGCGATTAAACATGATTAACATTGCTGCTGGTTTTTGATTTAAATCAATGTTTAATCCTTGGAAAAAGGCGTTGAAAAGCGCTAAATTGTTCCCGATCAAAATGGCCGAAAAGTGGTAATTTTGCTATAAATTGATCGCCGTCGAAAAACGTAAATGTGATTCAATAAAAACCTGTTTATTGTAAGGGTTTTGCAGCGTATTATATTTGCGGGATCAATTTGAGTTTTTTATTAACCTATTTGTAACCTGACGTCATCGTTTTTATCCTTCTTCAGGGTAATAACGACGACCAGGATGCGAATAATTTGTATTGGGGCATGCGTGTGGATCTCTTCTGACGGGGTTCACTCTCGGAGTCTTCATGCGATGAGCAAGGAGTCATAATGTTAGACGTAGTCGAACTGTCGCGCTTACAGTTTGCCTTGACCGCGATGTACCACTTCCTGTTTGTGCCGCTGACGCTCGGTATGGCGTTCCTGCTGGCCATTATGGAAACGGTTTACGTCCTCTCCGGCAAACAGATTTATAAAGATATGACCAAGTTCTGGGGCAAGTTGTTTGGTATCAACTTCGCACTGGGCGTGGCCACCGGTCTGACCATGGAGTTCCAGTTCGGGACTAACTGGTCATACTATTCCCACTATGTAGGGGACATCTTCGGTGCGCCGCTGGCCATTGAAGGTCTGATGGCCTTCTTCCTCGAATCCACCTTTGTAGGTCTGTTCTTCTTCGGCTGGGATCGTCTGGGTAAAGTCCAGCATATGGCCGTCACCTGGCTGGTGGCATTAGGTTCGAACCTGTCCGCGCTGTGGATCCTGGTGGCGAACGGCTGGATGCAGAACCCCATCGCGTCTGATTTCAACTTCGAGACCATGCGTATGGAGATGGTCAGCTTTGCCGAGCTGGTCCTGAACCCGGTTGCACAGGTGAAATTCGTTCACACCGTGGCTTCTGGTTACGTGTGCGGCGCGATGTTCATTCTGGGCATCAGCTCTTACTACATGCTGCGCGGTCGTGACTTCGCCTTTGCTAAGCGCTCCTTTGCTATCGCTGCAAGCTTCGGTATGGCTGCCATCCTCTCTGTTATCGTTCTGGGTGATGAATCCGGTTACGAAATGGGTGACGTGCAGAAAACCAAACTGGCTGCAATCGAAGCTGAATGGGAAACTCAACCCGCGCCTGCTGCCTTTACGCTGTTCGGTATTCCCGATCAGGACGCGCAGGAAAACCGCTTCGCGATTCAGATCCCTTACGCGCTGGGTATCATCGCCACCCGTTCTGTTGATAAGCAGGTCACTGGTCTGAAAGAGCTGATGGTTCAGCACGAAGAGCGTATCCGTAACGGTATGAAAGCCTACTCGCTGCTGGAACAGCTGCGTGCCGGTTCGACCGATCAGGCGGTACGTGACCAGTTCAACGACGTGAAGAAAGATCTGGGTTACGGTCTGCTGCTGAAACGCTATACCCCGAACGTTTCTGATGCGACGGAAGCGCAGATCCAGATGGCGACCAAAGACTCCATTCCGCGTGTTGCGCCACTGTACTTCGCATTCCGTATCATGGTGGGCTGCGGCATCATCATGCTGCTGATCATTGCGGCTTCCTTCTGGTCCGTCATTCGTAACCGCATCGGCGAGAAAAAATGGCTGCTGCGCACGGCGCTGTACGGTATTCCACTGCCGTGGATCGCTATCGAATCCGGCTGGTTTGTTGCGGAGTATGGCCGTCAGCCATGGGCCATTGGTGAGGTACTTCCAACGGCGGTAGCGAACTCTTCCCTGACTGCAGGCGACTTGATCTTCTCCATGCTGCTGATTTGCGGTCTGTACACCCTGTTCCTGGTGGCTGAACTGTTCCTGATGTTCAAGTTCGCGCGCCTTGGCCCAAGCAGCCTGAAAACCGGTCGCTATCACTACGAGCAGTCCACTGCGACTACTCAGCCGGCACGCTAAGACAGGAGTCATCAAATGATCGATTATGAAGTATTGCGTTTTATCTGGTGGCTGCTGATTGGCGTTCTGCTGATCGGTTTCGCTGTCACCGATGGTTTCGACATGGGGGTGGGGATGCTCACTCGTTTCCTCGGTCGTAATGACACCGAGCGTCGAATCATGATCAACTCCATCGCCCCGCACTGGGACGGTAACCAGGTGTGGCTGATCACCGCAGGCGGCGCGCTGTTTGCTGCCTGGCCGATGGTCTACGCGGCTGCGTTCTCCGGCTTCTATGTGGCGATGATTCTGGTGCTGGCCTCTTTATTCTTCCGTCCGGTCGGTTTTGACTACCGTTCCAAGATTGAAGACACCCGCTGGCGCAACATGTGGGACTGGGGCATCTTCATTGGTAGCTTCGTTCCACCGCTGGTGATCGGCGTGGCGTTCGGTAACCTGTTGCAGGGTGTACCGTTCCACCTGGACGAATACATGCGTCTTTACTACACCGGTAACTTCTTCCAGTTGCTGAATCCGTTTGGTCTGCTGGCGGGTGTGGTGAGCGTGGCGATGATCATCACGCAGGGCGCAACATACCTGCAGATGCGTACTGTGGGTGAACTGCACCTGCGTTCCCGTGCGACGGCTCAGGTTGCTGCACTGGTGACGCTGGTTTGCTTCGCACTGGCAGGCGTATGGGTGGTGTACGGTATTGATGGTTATGTCGTGACGTCTGCGATCAACCATACGGCACCGTCTAACCCGCTGACCAAAGAAGTGGCGCGTCAGGCTGGCGCATGGCTGGTGAACTTTAATAACATGCCTGCGCTGTGGGCGATCCCGGCTCTGGGTGTACTGCTGCCGCTGCTGACCATGCTGACGTCTCGTCTGGAGAAAGGCGCGCTGGCGTTCCTGTTCTCCTCGCTGACCCTGGCGTGCATCATCCTGACGGCGGGTATTGCCATGTTCCCATTCGTCATGCCATCCAGCACCATGCTGAATGCTAGCCTGACCATGTGGGATGCAACCTCCAGCCATATGACGCTGAACTTAATGACTTACGTTGCTTGCGTGTTCGTTCCGATTGTTCTGGCTTACACCATCTGGTGTTACTGGAAAATGTTCGGTCGTATCACCAAAGAACATATCGAAAGCAACACCCACTCTATGTACTAAGTAAGGAGCTGAATATGTGGTATTTCGCATGGATTTTAGGGACGCTTCTTGCCTGTGCTTTTGGTGTCATCACCGCCCTGGCGCTTGAGCATGTTGAAGCGACGAAAGCGGGTGAAGAAAAACACTGATGAATATTATCGCGACGCTTTACGCGGTAATGGATAAGCGCCCGTTACGGGCGCTTTCTTTAGTGATGGCATTACTGCTGGCAGGCTGCATCTTCTGGGACCCGTCGCGTTTCGCGGCAAAAACCAGCGAACTGGAAATCTGGCATGGCTTCCTCATTATGTGGGCAGTGTGTGCTGGGGTGATCCACGGCGTGGGCTTTCGTCCGAAAGCGGTACACTGGCAGGGCATTTTCTGCCCGCTGATTGCCGATCTGGTTCTCCTCGCCGGTTTGATTTTCTTCTTCTTCTGAATAAGAAATGTCCTATAACGATATGGGCTTACCC
>NZ_JTLF01000093.1:0-6133 GCF_000798855.1 Enterobacter sp. ZOR0014
AGGCTGGTTTAATTTTTTATAGAATATTTATGCGCGTTGTGTCGTACAACGACGACAAGCCTGCCCACGCGTTCCTCCGCGTTGTTTAAGCGTAACGGCAGGATGGGATTTTGTACATCACGTGACACAGGACGTGTTTTCTTAAGCCAGAGAGAGGAGAACATAACGGCTTAGAAAGTATCAGTTACTCATACCAAAGCTTAACGTCTCCAAAATAAAAATTAAGACATAAAATCAATCTGTTAATAAAATTTGTATGATTTTTAAAATCTGTGCACGCCTATTTATATGTACAACTTTCATATCAAATAACAACATTCAAAACAGCCATTATTCACAAATTAATATTGATTTTTACATCTTGTTACATGATTAACACTTGCTTTAAACTTCGTAAAAGCTAGATTGAAATTAGCTGTACGAAATTGGTTTTATATTTACCTCCCTGTGGAGGTTATGTTCTGATTCTACACACAGCAGTGCAACATCTGTCAGTACTTCTGGTGCCTTCCTCTTTTCAGGAGGGCAGCTGTCAGGTGCCAAAAATAAGTGGGGTTTCATCATGTATAATGAAGTCCATAGTTTACATGGTCATACATTACTGTTGATCACAAAACCTTCTCTGCAAGCGACAGCTTTATTACAACATTTAAAGCAATCTTTATCATTGAACGGGAAATTGCATAATATTCAACGTTCTTTTGATGATATTGCGCCTGGCAGCATCATTCTGTTTGATATGATGGAAGCTGATAAGAAGCTTATCCATTACTGGCAAGATAACTTAAGCAGGAAAAACAATAATATCCGCGTGTTATTATTGAACACTCCTGATGAATACCCTTTCAGAGATATTGAAAGCTGGCCGCATATCAATGGCGTGTTCTACGTCACTGAAGAAGAAGGCCGGGTGGTAGAGGGTCTGCAGGGCATATTGCGCGGAGAGTGTTATTTCTCGCAAAAGCTGGCCAGCTACCTCATCACGCACTCCGGTAACTACCGCTATAACAGTTCGGAATCCGCGCTGCTCACGCACCGTGAAAAAGAGATCCTGAACAAATTACGCATTGGTGCTTCAAATATTGAAATCGCCCGTTCGTTATTTATCAGCGAAAATACGGTAAAGACGCACCTTTATAATCTTTTCAAGAAGATAGCTGTTAAAAATCGAACTCAGGCTGTTTCATGGGCAAACGATAACCTCAGGCGTTAATCACATGAAGCGCACGTTGAGTTGGATCGCCGCAGCGAGTTTCTTGCTCGCTGCAGGGAACCTGCAGGCCGTCGAGGTCGAAGTTCCCGGATTGTTAACTGACCACACAGTCTCATCGATCGGGCACAGTTTTTACCGGGCCTTCAGTGATAAATGGGACAGTACCTACACGGGTAATTTAACAATCAACGAGCGGCCCAGTGCACGTTGGGGAAGCTGGATAACCATCACGGCTAATCAGGACGTTATTTATCAAACGTTTTTATTCCCCTCGAAAACAGACTTCGATAAAAACGTGGCCTTAGCACTGGCTCAAACTGAAGACGCTATTAATCGCCTGCAAATAGACAGAGCGCTATTAAGCACCAGCGATTTAGCAAAAGATGAGTTCTAGCGAACCGATATGCGGAGGCTGTCATGCGTATTGCATATGCAGTTGTTTCGATAATGCTTATTACCCCTCTTTGCTGGGGCGGAAATATGACGTTCCAGTTCCGTAACCCTAACTTTGGCGGTAACCCTAACAACGGTGCGTTCCTGCTGAATGAAGCTCAGGCGCAAAACTCCTATAAAGATCCCAGTTATAAGGACTTTACCGTTGATACCCCTTCCGCTCTGGATAACTTCACCCAGGCTATCCAGTCGCAAATTTTAGGGGGATTGTTGACAAACATTAACACCGGCAAGCCCGGCCGAATGGTGACCAACGATTTTATTGTCGATATCGCCAACAGAGACGGACAACTTCAGTTGAACGTAACCGATCGTAAAACCGGAAAAACCTCCACCATTGAGGTTTCTGGCCTACAAAGCAATTCAACTGACTTTTAAACAATAGCTAAATAAGGACAACGATCATGCAGCGCTTCCTGATATTTGTTGCAGTGTGCTTATTGAGCGGTTGTTTAACTGCTCCGCCTAAAGAAGCTGCAAAACCAACATTAATGCCTCGGGCTCAGAGTTATCGTGATTTAACCCATTTGCCTTCTCCAACGGGCAAAATATTTGTCTCGGTATACAACATTCAGGATGAAACAGGGCAATTTAAGCCCTACCCGGCCAGTAACTTCTCCACGGCAGTGCCGCAAAGCGCCACCGCCATGCTGGTTACCGCACTCAAGGATTCGCACTGGTTTATACCGCTGGAACGCCAGGGGCTACAGAACCTGTTAAATGAACGAAAAATTATTCGTGCTGCACAGGAGAATGGCACCGTCGCGGACAATAACCGAATGCCTCTGCAGTCTCTGGCTGCGGCAAACGTCATGATCGAAGGTTCGATTATCGGATATGAGAGCAACGTTAAATCGGGTGGTGTGGGAGCACGTTACTTTGGGATTGGCGCGGATACCCAGTATCAGCTCGACCAAATTGCCGTTAACCTGCGTGTCGTCAACGTCAGTACCGGTGAAGTGCTCTCCTCGGTAAACACCAGCAAAACGATATTGTCTTATGAAGTCCAGGCGGGGGTATTCCGCTTCATCGACTACCAGCGTTTACTGGAAGGTGAAATTGGTTATACCTCGAATGAACCGGTCATGATGTGTCTGATGTCAGCCATTGAAACCGGCGTGATCTTCCTGATTAACGATGGTATCGATCGCGGGCTGTGGGATCTGCAAAACAAATCAGACGTGCAGAACCCGATCCTGGTGAAATACCGTGATATGTCCGTGCCTCCGGAATCCTGACAGGAAGCGCATAAAAAAGGCGAGATGATTATCTCGCCTTTTTTTATTCACTCACCACGGTGATGTTTTGCGTTTTTTCCCGTCGCGCCGCCAGCCAGAGACCGCTGTTCTTCATGGCATAGCCAAACAGCAACCCCAGCGCCAGTGAAGGGACGACCAGCTTCCACTCCCCCTGTCCGGCAAAGGTCGCGCACGCCCCCATAAAGGTGCCCGGTACAAACGACAGCAGCAGATGCTTCGCCTGAATACACATCAGGAAGGCAACGACCCCCGTCATGACGTAGCCCAGGATCTCCAGATGCGGCGCCAGCGCGCTGCCTTTCATGATAACCAGCGCCCATATAACGCCGCTCATCAGCGTGCAACCAGAGATAAAGAGCCCTTTCAGCCCTCCCTGCGGGCAGGCGAAATAGGCCGTGCAGCCAAGGAAGCCAGCCCAGCTTAATAAACCGAGAGACACCGCCACCCATCCCCAGATACCGGAGAGAATGCCCGTCGTGATTGCAATACAAAGTAATATGTTCATGGTGCGCATCTTAGCAGATGCGCATCATGGAAATGAGATCAGAAGCACATTACGTGCAAGTTGAAATGTATCGTTGCAGAATTTTTGTGATTTAAATCACTCTTCACTCTCTTCTTCCAGCTCATCCCACATTGCCGCGATGGCGTCGCGCGTCAGCGGAGCCAGCGTTCTCCAGAACGGAGAGGTGGCGTGGGCTTCAACTTTCCCCAGGAAGGTTCCAACCCACGGCAGCAGATACGTCTCGAAGAGAATTTCGATGGCTTCATTTTCATCATCACCCGCGTTGTCTTCGATCCAGGAGGCCGCCAGCAGCAGAGTACCAATATGATCGGCTGGCGTATCGCTCAGCGGCATACCGCGCTCAGAGAGGAATGCCCGCACTTCCGCTTCGGTCGCCCCTTCCTGCCAGGCAGAACGGTAGGGCGAAACGCGGCACTCTTCCCCCACGAACAATGCGTTGTAATCCGTTGAGATCTGCTGCATATCACAGTTTTTCTGCAGACGTTCCAGTAACTCATCCTGTTCCAGCGGCCAGTTCTGCGCCAGCTTACCCTCGCGAATGAGCGTAAACAGCGGAACCAACAGCGGGTCCTGCGGCTGGCGATAATACAGGGAGCCCAGCACGCGGCAAAGGATGGAGAATTCATTCATTGTGTTATTCCGTTATTCAATTAAAGGTCGGCAAATTCATCAACGGGCGTCATGCCGCGCGACTCAAGGAAATCAAGCATACGACGCGGCGTGACGTTCAGGATCTGTGCTTCCGGGAAATTGACGTCCTGCAGCACTTTCATGCACTCGCCAAAATCCCCCAACGTGAAGGCCGTGTGCGAATCAGAGCCCAGCGCCACCATCCCTCTGGCATCACGCACGGCGGCTGCCACTTCGCGACAGTTGGCTTCACTGCCTTTACGCGAGTGCACGAACGAGGAGTTGTTAATCTCCAGCGCCACACGGTGTTTCGCGGCGGCCTGCGCCACGGCCTGAATATCAATAGGGTATATAGGATTACCCGGATGGCTGATGATATGCACATTGCCGCTGGCAATGGTGGCAATCATCGCCGCGGTATTGGTCTCTTTATCCTGCGGCGGGAAAACCGGCTCATGGAAACCGGCAAGGATCAGATCTAAGGAGGTCAGCATCGGGCCGGTGCAGTCGATTTCACCGTCGGTGTTTTTGATGTTCGCCTCAATGCCGCGCAGTATCCCAATGCCATCCACCAGACGTGGCCAGATCCGCATATTCACAAAATGCCAGTAGTGCGGCGCATCCGCCATATCCGGGCCGTGATCGGTTATCGCAAAGAGCTTAATACCTTTTAGCTTTGCCTGGGCGATATAATCATGGAGGTTGCTATACGCGTGGGTGCTGGCGACGGTGTGCATATGCAGGTCAACGGGATACATCTTTCTCTCCTCTGCGGTTTTTCCAAAGGATAGCAGTTATCAGCGGCGAATATTAGCAAAAACCCGGCCAACGCCGGGTTTCTCTCAGTAGCCGCGCTGTCGGTCGACCTGACCGGTAACCGCGTTCCCCTTCTCTATTTCACCGATAGTATGCGAGATATAAGCCACCGCCTCAGCCGGTCGCGTCACGGCGGCGACATGCGGGGTCATTGCCACGCGAGGGTGTCGCCATAGAGGGCTTTCTTCAGGCAGCGGCTCACGGCTGTAAACATCCAGCATGGCACCTTTAAGCTTTCCGCTATCCAGCGCCTTCAGCAGATCGGGCTCCACCAGATGCACCCCGCGCGCAAGGTTCATCAGGTAGCTCCGATCGGCCAGCTGATTGAGCAAGGCTTCGTTGATAATCCCCACCGTTTCCGCCGTATTCGGCAGCAGGTTGATCAGCACGCGTGTGCCTTTCAGAAATGCCGGGAGTTCATCCGTTCCGGCAAAACTCTCAACGCCCGGATACGCTTTACGGCTACGGCTCCAGCAGCGTAACGGGAAGCCCCACGGGGCAAGGGCTTCAGCCACTTTTGAGCCCAGCACGCCCGCCCCGAGGATACCGATGGTAAAGTCTTCACGTTGATATTCCGGCAGCGGCTCCCAGTGGGATTGCTGCTTAAAGGCCTGATAATCATCAAAGCGACGGAACCAGTGCAGGACCTGGCTGACGGCATATTCCTGCATTTGCTGGCCCATACCGGTATCTTCCAGGCGGAACAGGGGGATATCTTCCGGCAGCATCTCCGGGTGTGCCTTCAGTTTGCTCAGAATGGAATCCACGCCAGCGCCAAGCGCAAACACGGCCTTCAGTTTACGGCCCTGAAGCATCTCAACGGGTGGATGCCAGACCAGCGCATAGTCAGCATGTTCGTTATCGCCCCGCTTCCACTCACGAACGCGCGCGCCCGGCAGTGCTGCCGACAGTGCTTTAATCCAATAAGCCGTATCAAAAGTGGGGTGATAGAAGAGTATATCCATAGTCATTCCTGCCTTTTTTCGCGCTGTTTTGTTTTCATTTTCAAATGGATTGTCAGCATAACAAATTTATGGCGCTATGTTATTGCTGATAAAAAAGACGCTTTTCGCACATTTCGGAATCAGGTTGCCTGAAGTTTGTCTAAACACGCTAATTTACTGAAAAAGTGAGTTGACGGCAGTTCGGCTTTTCCTTACATTAGCGCCCGTCCCGGCAACAACGGGATGACAATATGGTGAGGTGTCCGAGTGGCTGAAGGAGCACGCCTGGAAA
>NZ_JTLF01000379.1:0-11775 GCF_000798855.1 Enterobacter sp. ZOR0014
AGAAGGCCGCTCTTGCGAGCGGCCAGCAGCTAGTTGCCGAGGTTGACGACGAACAGCACCGTGATGTCGGATATGTTCCAGCCACCGTGTAGTGCGGTAAGCAGTAAACCGATCGCAACGATCAGCGCAGTGATTCGCATCTCCATTGCATGCGTTCCTGTACAGGCTACGCGGGTTCATTCTTCACCGGGAAAGGCAGAACCAGGCAAGTTGGGATTGCCGCGTAGGTTACGGAACTGCTCCCGGGCCCGGTGACTGGTTGCTACGCCAGCGAAGCAGGCCGGGGAGAAGAGTAATCGACTCAGCGGTCTTTCAGAAGACGAAAAATGAAGTTGAAAGGATTTTTATTCGAAGCAGGAAGGCGCTACGCAAAATCGACATAATGGCTTGCAAGCCAGCGTGGCGTGATGCAAAATTCATCGCGTTGGGATTGCCGCAAATCTGCCAACCCGGTGTGCTACCACCGCAAGGCAACAAATTAACCGCTGTGAGGCGGTTTTTTTGTACCCCGAATTCGTCTCGTTTCCCCGCTACACCATGCTTAACGATTCAGCAAATATTTTAATGTTGCTTTTTTGTAAACAGATTAACACTGTGCAGAAATCCTGCTATGCTGCCCGACGCGGTATCGGGCATTTACCCTACAAACTGCTGTCTCACAGGAGCGTGAAGAGAACGCCCGCCGCATATGACAATGAGAGCGAGGAGAACCGTCGTGCTAGAAGAATACCGTAAGCACGTAGCAGAACGTGCCGCCGAGGGAATTGTACCCAAACCGTTAGATGCAACCCAAATGGCCGCGCTCGTCGAGCTGCTGAAGAACCCGCCTAAGGGCGAAGAAGAATTCCTGTTAGATCTGCTGATCAACCGCGTACCGCCTGGCGTAGATGAAGCTGCCTACGTAAAAGCCGGATTCCTTGCTGCTATCGCCAAAGGCGAAGCCACCTCCCCACTGGTTACTCCTGAAAAAGCCATTGAACTGCTCGGCACTATGCAGGGTGGTTACAACATTCATCCGCTGATTGACGCGCTGGATAACGACACGCTGGCACCGATTGCCGCGAAAGCGCTCTCTTCAACGCTGCTGATGTTCGATAACTTCTACGATGTCGAAGAAAAAGCCAAAGCGGGCAATGTCTATGCGAAGCAGGTGATGCAGTCCTGGGCGGACGCCGAATGGTTCCTCAACCGTCCGGCCCTGGCTGAAAAAATTACCGTGACCGTCTTCAAAGTGACCGGTGAAACCAACACCGATGACCTCTCTCCGGCGCCGGATGCGTGGTCTCGTCCTGATATCCCTCTGCACGCCCTGGCGATGCTGAAGAATGCCCGTGAAGGCATTGAGCCGGATCAGCCGGGTAGCGTCGGCCCGATCAAACAGATCGAAGCGCTTCAGGAGAAAGGTTTCCCGCTGGCCTATGTGGGTGATGTTGTGGGTACCGGTTCTTCCCGTAAGTCCGCGACCAACTCCGTGCTGTGGTTCATGGGTGACGACATTCCGCACGTGCCTAACAAGCGCGGCGGCGGCTTGTGCCTTGGCGGCAAAATTGCCCCTATCTTCTTTAACACCATGGAAGATGCAGGTGCGCTGCCAATTGAAGTGGATGTCAGTAACCTGAACATGGGCGACGTGATTGACGTCTACCCGTATAAAGGCGAAGTGCGTAACCACGACACTAACGAACTGCTGGCAAGCTTCGAGCTGAAAACCGACGTGCTGATCGACGAAGTGCGTGCTGGTGGCCGTATCCCGCTGATCATCGGTCGTGGCCTGACCACCAAAGCGCGTGAAGCGCTGGGCCTGCCGCACTCAGACGTGTTCCGTCACGCGAAAGATGTTGCGGAAAGCAACCGCGGTTATTCGCTGGCGCAGAAAATGGTGGGTCGCGCATGCGGCGTTGCGGGTATTCGCCCTGGCGCATACTGCGAGCCGAAGATGACTTCCGTGGGGTCTCAGGACACCACCGGCCCAATGACCCGTGACGAACTGAAAGACCTGGCGTGCCTGGGCTTCTCTTCTGATCTGGTGATGCAGTCCTTCTGTCACACAGCGGCGTATCCGAAGCCGGTTGACGTGACCACGCACCACACGCTGCCAGACTTCATTATGAACCGTGGCGGTGTCTCCCTGCGTCCGGGTGACGGTGTTATCCACTCCTGGCTGAACCGCATGCTGCTGCCGGATACCGTGGGTACCGGTGGTGACTCCCACACCCGTTTCCCTATCGGTATCTCCTTCCCGGCGGGCTCCGGTCTGGTGGCATTTGCGGCTGCGACCGGCGTGATGCCGCTGGATATGCCGGAATCAGTGCTGGTGCGCTTCAAAGGTAAAATGCAGCCGGGTATCACCCTGCGCGACCTGGTTCACGCGATCCCGCTGTATGCGATTAAACAGGGCCTGCTGACCGTTGAGAAGAAAGGGAAGAAAAACATCTTCTCTGGCCGCATTCTGGAAATCGAAGGTCTGCCGGATCTGAAAGTGGAGCAGGCGTTCGAGCTGACCGATGCCTCCGCTGAGCGTTCTGCGGCGGGCTGTACCATCAAGCTGAACAAAGAGCCGATTATTGAGTATCTGACCTCCAACATCGTGCTGCTGAAGTGGATGATTGCAGAAGGCTACGGCGACCGTCGTACGCTGGAGCGTCGTATCCAGGGCATGGAGAAATGGCTGGCGGATCCGCAGCTGCTGGAAGCGGACGCTGACGCAGAGTATGCGGCAGTGATCGACATCGATCTGGCGGATATCAAAGAGCCAATCCTGTGTGCGCCGAACGATCCTGACGATGCGCGTCTGCTCTCTGATGTGCAGGGCGATAAGATCGACGAAGTGTTCATCGGCTCCTGCATGACCAACATCGGTCACTTCCGTGCTGCCGGTAAGCTGCTGGATACCCATAAAGGCCAGCTGCCGACCCGCCTGTGGGTGGCACCGCCAACCCGTATGGATGCCGCACAGCTGACGGAAGAAGGTTACTACAGCGTGTTTGGTAAGAGTGGTGCGCGTATCGAAATCCCAGGTTGTTCCCTGTGTATGGGTAACCAGGCGCGCGTGGCGGACGGTGCGACGGTGGTCTCCACCTCTACCCGTAACTTCCCGAACCGTTTAGGTACCGGTGCGAATGTTTACCTGGCTTCTGCGGAACTGGCTGCGGTTGCGGCGCTGATTGGCAAGCTGCCAACGCCGGAAGAGTACCAGACCTTTGTGGCTCAGGTAGATAAGACGGCGGTGGACACCTATCGCTATCTGAACTTCGACCAGCTCTCTCAGTACAACGAGAAGGCTGACGGGGTTATCTTCCAGACCGCGGTATAAACGGCAAAACCGTCTCTGTTGAGACGGTTTTTAGTGTTTGCACCCTCTCCCGTGGGAGAGGGGCAGGGTGAGGGCATCAGGCCGCTGGGTCTTGCTCTCACTTTTTATTTTCATTCCTCCCGCCTCTCCCGCTTTTTTTCTTCCTCTCTGCTGCGATAATTACCCTAATGGCTTTGCAGAGGAAAATACTATGGATTACGAATTTCTGCGCGACATCACCGGAGTGGTGAAAGTGCGTATGTCGATGGGGCACGAAGCCGTTGGCCACTGGTTTAACGAAGAGGTGAAAGAGGATCTCGCGCTGCTGGATGAAGTTGAACAGGCGGCGAAGACGGTAAAAGGCAGTGAACGCTCCTGGCAACGTGCCGGACATGAATACACGCTGTGGATGGATGGCGAAGAGGTGATGGTGCGCGCCAACCAGCTGGAGTTTTCGGGTGATGAGATGGAAGAGGGGATGAGCTACTACGATGAAGAGAGCCTGTCGCTGTGCGGCGTCGAGGACTTTTTGCAGGTGGTAGCTGCGTACCGGGCGTTTATGAAACAGAAGTAACGGAAATTCCCTCCGGAGAGTACCGGAGGGAATCTGCGGGTTTTACGCTACAGTAAAAATCTCACAAAATTAGCGGTAGGGTTGGTCGCTGCAACGGGCGTTGCCCTCCCGGCGCTGAACGACCACGCCTGGCATTGAGACGCGACTGGCATACCGTCGTTACGTACAAGGAATTTCACCCCACCCGGGTTTTGCGGCGGATCGCTGACCGGCATTCCGCAGGCGATCAGAAAATCAATGTCGCTGTTTTTGCTCTGCAGCTCCGCTATCCGTTGCTCCCAGCCCGCCGGGCGAACATTCCCCTGCGTGAAGTAATCCAGACAGATATCAATGCTGAACGGCTTATCGCCCGCATAAGTATTGGTGAAGTAATCGGTGACAACGATCCCATGCAATGATTCTGCCGACACTTCGCTGCTGTCGCCGATATGAATGATCTGACCATCCGGCAATTGGGCAGAAATATGCCCCGGGATCGCGTGGCCGTCCGTCTGAGGAAAGAAATCAATCGTGGAAACGTAGCGTTTCGGCCACATCGTCAGGGATTTATCGCTACGGGTATTTTGCCCGCACAGCAGCCAGTTCACGGCGTGAAAAACGGCGTCGTGGCAGGGCGTCTTCTCACTCTCGTCATCGTCTCGATACAGGATGGCACAGGTTCCCGCCAGAAAGGTGATGGCAGAGGAGGGATCCCCGGAACGGGCAGGGAAGGCATCAATCAGTCTGTTAACGTAGTCGCTGACATTGCTCATGTAGAAATCACCGAGCTTCATGATGTCATCTTCACTGTGCACATTACTCCAGCGGGTATTCCAGAAGAATTCTGGAAGCGTGACAAAGGTATGGTCCCAGCTGCCGGAGTCGGTTTCCAGTACCGTTTTGAGCTGAGCACTGACCTGACTCAGACGGAACGCCATCCGCTCTTTGGCGTGTGCCAGCAGATCTTCATCCGCCCCTCGCAGGTCGTCTGCCTCGTGCGTAAAGGAGTCAGCACACCAGGAAAGAATTCGAATTGTCATGTTACACCTCGTGATTGATCAGGATAAAAACAGGGTTTTTTCAGCGTTCCGACGTGCTGTCAGGCCCGCCAGAACCTGGCCACCGGCATGGTTCCATTTCGGAAATTCTTCAGCTGCGCCGTTGAAGTCTCCGCTGTTCACTTTGCGTAACAGGGTTGAACTCTTCAGATTGGCTGGCCCCAGGTTAAAGGCGAAGCTCACCAGGGCATCGAACTGGTTCTGGGTGACTTCCACCGTCAGCATGTTGTTGACGTCATGCTCAAAACGCTGCAAGTCCTCACGAAGGATCTGCTCCGCGGCTTCAGCGGTGATGGTTCGCGTGCCGCCTGGTGGGATCGGGTTTTCGACATGGCCATAACCGATGGTTGGAATGCCGACGGCATCTTTGTAGGTGGTTAAACGCAGGCCTTCATACTGTTTGATAAGGGCAATGCCGCCATTGCCCGTTGTTTTCAAAGCATCACTCATGGTTTTTCTCCTTTACGGGGACGGGAGTCATACGGTGGATGAATTCATCAAGCAGGCGCAGCACCGCTTCTGGCGGCTCCTGAGCGACAAAATCAATTTCAATATCAATGTTTTGGGTGTCCGTTTTACCTTCATGGGGCTGGGGCGCCATGGTGACGAGGAAGTGGCCACGCTCTCCCTGTCCTGTTAGCGTGCTTATGGATTCGGTTGCATCACCGCGAACGGTCAGGCGCATCTTCATTCTCTCCATCGAGAGATTGCGCGGTGGTGCAAGCGTTACCAGCGGCACGTTCAAACGATGCTCATCATCCAGCTGAAGCTCGGCGTAGTCGGGTTTGTAGCTACCGTCCGGAGCCTGCTCAAACAACTGGGAGAGCACGGCGATGTACTGATGGGTCATATACTGGTTGGCACTGAAAGCCGCGTGCTGGAGCCCTTGTACCAGGGTATCTAAGCCCATAGCGTGGTTGCCCTTGTTGCCGGCAGGAGGCGGCGGCGTACCGTTATCGCCTCCACCGGCACCGCCGTTATTTCCCCCGTCATTGCCTCCGGTGTTGCCGTTTTCGCCGGAGGGAGCATGGGACGGCGTTATGTCCGGTGGATCTTCTGATGACAGCGTTGTCGGTTTATCCGCCGGGGTTTCGGGACTGGTTTCAGGCGTTACAGCGTCGGGCGATTTACGGCTGAACCAGAATCGACGTGAATCAGGCATGCTTTTTCTCCTTCAGGCAGGTGTCCGTTAGCCGGGCACCTGCCAGGGGTATTAAATGCGTTTGAATGTGTGGTGTGGGTTAACCGTTACCCCCTTGAGGCGGCGCGACCGGGGCAGGGGCCGGTGCTGGGGTAATCAGACCTGAACTGTTGGTGGCAGGCAGTGTGGCAGGCTGATCTTCTGCGCGTTGTGCCGGTTTGGTGGCAGCATTTGTCAGATAATCGACCACGCGGCTGAGCGCCTCCGGCATCGGCTGACGTTTTACAGAGGTGTGGATGGAGTATTTGGCTCGGGTATCGGTCGAGCGGGTCTGTTCTGACTTATGGCTAACACTCCCCTTCACGCTGACGGAGAATGGACCCCAGCCGATTTTGCCCTCCAGGGAGCCTTCCTGGCTGCTGCTTTCGTTGCTGGCTGCGCTCTGGTGGATCTCAAGCTCGAAGTCGATAGTCCCTTCTTCGATACAGATGATGGGATGCACGACTGCCGCGAGCAGAGGAATACGCATGACTTTGGTCTGCGTACCGGTCGTCACGCCTTTCTCATCGACGAGCGTTTCCTCATAATCAAACTGTACCGAAACGGCCTTGCCGTCCTTAATACAGACACTTAATAAGAAATCGGTATAACTTTTTGCTGCCTGGGTTTGGGCTTTAATCATTGCCTGTAGTGGCGCAGAAATCATACTGTCTAGCGGCAATGAACTAATAACTGAACCTATAAATCCGGCATCAACATTTGCATCTGGCATAATTCATTCCTCGATATTTTGGTGGTTGCAGAATATGTCTGCCCCTTAATCATGGATATCGATGAATAAAGCATCTATGAGCGTAAAGTAATGTTTTCAGAAATCATTCCGTCTGTATGGGGTGGTCTGTATCGAAAGTTACATGGCGAAATGTGACGGGCTGTGCTTAATAAATTAAACCGGCATTACTCCTGCAATTGAAAATTTCATCTGGTGTTATTGCTTTTCATCGCACAGCAGCTCTCGCGTTGAGGTCTGTATGAGGTTTTTAAGTGCCGCTAACAAGATAACGATTATTTAAGTGGGACGACAATGAATATACTTATTTATGATGAATTGCCGCTGTTCATTCATGGCATCCGATGCCGTTGGGCTGAACTTGCGCCCGCACTACATATCACAGCAGCACATAGCGAAGATGAGGTCTGGAAAGGTTTAATAAAAAACCGGGCTGATATTATTATTCTGGATGCTGATTACGAGATTGAGAAAAAAATAGCATTATTAACGCAGTTAACATCACAGGCGGATCATGTTTTCGTGTTGATGAACTTTTCACGGCTGGATAATGTAAACCCGATTTATTTTTTGGAGAATGGCGCTGCCGGGATTTTGACAAAGAAAATGGAGTCGGAAGAGTTATTGCAGGCGATCGAATGGGTGCGGCAAGGGAGAATATATTTACCGGATAGTTGCCTGCGTGAGCATAAATTAATACGAATGCATAATTCCCCGCCCCCTTTGCGCACACTCTCACCCCGGCAGCGCGAGATCCTGCATCTTGTTGTGCAGGGACACAGTAATAAACAAATTTGTCGTGTGCTGGGGATTGCGGAAGGAACGGTTAAGAATCATCTCCATGCCTTGTTTCGTCAACTGGGTGTCAGAAATCGTACGGAAGCGGCGATGATACTGGCACAAACGCCGGTTTAAGAAACAAACAAAATAATAAAGAAGGAAAAATCATCGCTTTTCCTTCTTTATCCGTTTGCATGCGTGTTACACGGCAGGAATATTGCGGCCGTAGTAGATTTCCCGCATCTCTTTCCAGAGCAGGTCGGTAATGGCCTTGCGCTCGTCTTCGCTCAAATCTTCTGGTCGGGTGTGGAACATGTAGTGCTTAAGGTCAAACTCCTTAAGTAACATCTTGGTATGGAAGATGTTTTCCTGGTACACGTTCACATCCATCATGTCATACAGCGACTTCATGTCGTCAGACATAAAGTTCTGGATGGAGTTGATCTCATGGTCGATGAAGTGCTTCATCCCGTTGATATCGCGGGTAAAGCCGCGCACGCGATAATCAATGGTCACGATGTCCGATTCCAGCTGGTGGATTAAATAGTTCAGCGCGTTCAGCGGGGAAATCACGCCACAGGTCGACACTTCTATGTCAGCCCGGAAAGTACACAGCCCACCTTCCGGGTGGCTCTCCGGATAGGTGTGCACGCAGATATGGCTTTTATCGAGGTGCGCGACGACCACTTCCGGCAGCGGGCCCGGATGCTCCGTTTTGTCGATAAGCTTAGGGTCGACCGGCTCTTCGCTGACCAGAATGGTCACGCTGGCACCCTGGGGTTCGTAATCCTGACGCGCGATGTTCAGGATGTTGGCGCCAATGATTGAACAGGTTTCTGTCAGGATCTCGGTCAGACGGTTGGCGTTGTAGAGTTCGTCGATATAGGCGATGTAACCATCGCGTTCTTCCGCTGTTTTGGCATAGCAGATATCGTAAATACAAAAACTCAGGCTTTTGGTCAGGTTGTTAAAGCCATGCAGTTTAAGCTTTTTCAATTAGCTCACCCCCTTAGTGGATAATGCGTCTTGCAGGTACTGCGGCAGCGCAAACGCGGCGGTATGAATTGCCGGATTGTAGTAGCGGCACGTGAGACCAGCCTGATGGAAGCGGGCCTGAATAATTTCAGTCGAGAGGTGGCGCAGCACGTCGTTATCCGTCGCCCAGGCAAAGGTCATGATCCCGCCGTAATAGGTAGGAATGGCCGCCTGATAGAAGCTGACGTCAGAAAAATAGGTGCTGAGCTTGCGATGGCTGTCGAGCGCTTCATCCTGCTGCAGGAAGCAGACGCCGTTTTGTGCGACAAAGATCCCGCCAGGGTTCAGGCAGCGCTTACAGCCTTCGTAGAACGAGGAGGTAAACAGCGATGCACCCGGGCCGATAGGGTCGGTGCAGTCGGAGATAATGACGTCAAAGGTCTGCGAGGTCTGGTTAACGAAGTTAACGCCGTCGTCAATCACCAGGTTAAACCGCGGATCGTCATAGCTACCGGCATTGTGGTTGGGCAGGTACTGACGGCAGAAAGAGACCACACCCGCGTCGATCTCGACCATCGTAATGGTTTCAATCGATTGATGACGGGACACTTCACGCAGCATTGCGCCGTCGCCACCGCCGATAATCAGAACGTGTTTCGCGTGCCCGTGCGCCAGCAGCGGAACGTGGGTCATCATCTCGTGATAGATAAACTCGTCACGCTCGGTCGTTTGTACTACGCCATCCAGTGCCATGACGCGGCCAAAAGCGGCATTCTCAAAGATGATGAGATCCTGGTGATCGGTTTTCTCATGATAGAGCACGTTATCAACGGCAAAATACTGACCAAACTGGTCATGCAGTGTTTCATGCCACAACGTGTGGTCGGCCATACGCGGACTCCTCCTTTGTTAACATCCGTAACACTCATAAAAAATGAGCGAAACATGATAGCTAACTATAACCATGGTTGCACGGTTATAGGGTGAACAGGGGGCGTCGGGAAGATTATTTCACGTAGGCGAGCAGGCTGAGTGAATCGCGAGCCAGCGCTTTGCATTTTTTAGCCGTGGGAATGCCAATACCGCTCAAGTCACGGTAACTGTCTTCACCGAGCGCCTTCATGTCAAAGCTGTCGTAGTTGCTGAGATCCCATTGGTTCTGCTGGGCGAAAAAGACCAGCGCACGGCGAATTTGCCCGTTGGGTAAATTCTGGTAGCCACAATCATTTTTCAGGAATACAAAAACCGCCGTCAGGTCGGCCATATCTTCCGCTTCATTTTCACTGAGCGCATAGCTGTTCGCACACATTGCCATCAGGCTACCGAACAAAATTGTCCTGAAAAACGTCTTCATTGCTTCTACCACTTCTTCACGGAAAATTAACGTTAGCATACTTGATGCCAGTGCGACGATCTTTATTATTGCCGCCCGACTTGACCTTCCGGTAAGGGGAGGGTTTATGCTCAAAAGATCGCCTGCTGGAAATAAGGAAATGAACATGCAACGTCGTGATTTTTTAAAATATTCCGTTGCGCTGGGGGCTGCCAGCGCACTACCACTCTGGAGCCGCTCCGTTTTCGCGGCTGAAAGACCTGCCTTACCCATCCCTGATTTACTGACCGCTGACGCCCGTAGCCGTATCCAGCTCGTTGTTCAGTCCGGTCAAACATCCTTTGGCGGGCACAACGCCACGACGTGGGGCTATAACGGCAATTTGCTCGGTCCGGCGCTTCAGCTACGTAAAGGGAAAGCGGTGACGGTGGATATCCACAACACGCTCGCAGAAGAGACGACGCTCCACTGGCACGGGCTGGAAGTGCCGGGTGAAGTCGACGGTGGACCACAGGGCATTATCAAGGCCGGTGGTAAACGTAGCGTGACTTTTACGCCCGAGCAGCGTGCGGCGACCTGCTGGTTCCATCCGCATCAGCATGGCAAAACCGGCCATCAGGTGGCGATGGGGCTGGCCGGGCTGGTGCTGATTGAAGACGATGAAAGCCGCCTGCTGCGTCTGCCGAAACAGTGGGGCATCGATGATGTGCCGGTGATTGTGCAGGACAAAAAATTCACCGCAGACGGGCAGATTGACTACCAGCTGGACGTCATGAGCGCGGCGGTCGGCTGGTTCGGGGATACGCTGCTGACCAACGGTGCGATTTACCCTCAGCACGCCGCGCCAAAAGGCTGGCTGCGTTTACGTCTGCTTAACGGCTGTAATGCGCGTTCCCTTAATTTTGCGACCAGTGATAAACGCCCTTTGTACGTGGTCGCCAGCGACGGGGGGCTTCTGCCCGAGCCAGTTAAAGTGGATGCGCTGCCGATGCTCATGGGGGAGCGCTTTGAGGTGCTGGTGGATATCAGCGACGGCAAGGCGTTTGACCTGGTGACCCTCCCGGTCAGCCAGATGGGGATGGCGGTTGCGCCATTTGATAAGCCGCATCCAGTGTTACGCATTCAGCCGTTACTGGTTACCGCGTCGGGCACGCTGCCGGATACGTTAACCACGCTGCCTGCACTCCCGTCGCTTGAAGGGCTCACGCAACGCAAGCTTCAGCTCTCCATGGACCCGATGCTCGACATGATGGGCATGCAGGCGCTGATGAAGAAGTATGGCAATCAGGCAATGGCGGGAATGCATCACGGTCAGATGATGGGCCATATGAATATGGACCACGGCAAAATGGGCGGCATGGATCATGGCGGCCATGGCTTTGATTTCCACAACGCCAATAAGATCAACGGTAAAGCGTTTGATATGAACACGCCGATGTTTGCCGCTACAAAAGGGCAGTTTGAGCGCTGGGTGATTTCAGGCGAAGGCGACATGATGCTGCACCCGTTCCACATCCACGGCACGCAGTTCCGCATTCTTTCTGAGAACGGCAACGCGCCGGATGCGCATCGCGCAGGCTGGAAGGACACCGTGAGAGTGGAGGGCGGCGTGAGCGAGGTGCTGGTGAAGTTTGACTACGACGCACCGAAGGAGTTTGCCTACATGGCGCATTGCCATCTGCTGGAGCATGAAGATACGGGGATGATGCTCGGTTTTACCGTATAAAAAAAGCCGGGTGGCGGCTTCGCCTTACCCGGCCTACTTTTCGTTGGTGCGGCCTGATGCCCTCACCCTGACCCTCTCCCATGTACAGTCCGGGGACATAGTGAACACTTGTTCGGGGACATGGTAG
>NZ_JTLF01000330.1:0-7264 GCF_000798855.1 Enterobacter sp. ZOR0014
ATTTCGCCAGCTGCAGCTGCGACCGGCCACAATTTTTTGCTGGCATTTACTCGTCTTCAGGTTTGCTCTCTTCATCTACATCGCTAATAAGAAGATGAAAAATAGGCTGACTGAGACAATCATCAACATACATCTTGCACTGTTCGCTAAGCTTGTTATAAGTAGATGAATATGCATCAGCGAGAATTTTTAGATGATTAGTGTTGGAAAAGAAAAATTCATTCTTTGAATTTATTTCGTCGAGTATTTTATACAAATACTCTTGTTCACCATCCTCTTTTAGCTCCTTAACCCAATGCCTGAGAAGTACAATATAGACACCTAATTCTTTCATCTCCGTGGGTACTACAGTTAACTTATAAGATTGTAATTGGGCATCAAATTTATCATCGTAAGAGGGGAAACGCTTGTTCCCAAAAAAAGATGTTGTTATACGTTCTCGTTCTACTGTGGGAAGGTTTATATACTCCGCTCTAAAACGAACAATCCCTTCACTATCAACTTTATTATACGTCCAGTAATTATCATCATCATTAGAATTGAGATCACCAGTTAGTGTAACCATCGCTGACTGCCTTTTTACTAAAGCCCCTCCCTCTTCAATTTTTTTACAACGGGCGCGGTATGGTGTATTAAAAAACCCACTCCATAGAAAATCCTCCTCTGTTACAGCATCAAATTCATTATCGCTAACGTGATAATACGTTTCATGCCTTGAAATTTCACCATTAACAGCCCATCGAGTAATTACTGTAAAGTCCTCTACCACTTTATCGACTTCAACCAGAAGTCCATTAATTGCCTTGCGCCCTTTCTTTCTGCATACCACTTTATAGTTTTTATTTGGGAATGGGGTTCGAATGACAATATCAACGTTCGCTTTCAATATTAATTTAAGCTCGGGTATTTCAACATCAATAACATCAACCTGAACATCGCTATACTTTGCATAATATCTAGGTGTTAGGTGAATCAGCATTCTGATCTCCGTGGTTAGTTGTTATCTTTCATCTTCTGATTTTTCCGCCATATCCACGGTTCTATAGGTTGTTTTTCTACCCATAAACCGCGTCTATCTTTTCTTGCCTGAGTCTGGATGTCTGGCAAGGTATAATCTGTGTTGTAGCGCTCGTAAACCCATGCTGCGCCGATTCTAACCATGATTAAATTGGCCTCCGTTCCAGTCGCTGTGAACACTCGCCCGATAATACGCCCGTATTGGTCTTCCTGACTGTACGACACGGTTACAGGCTTTCCAGCAATCAGACTTTTAAGCTGATTCGCTGACCAGTTACCAAACGCCTGTTTCTTTTCAGGAGCATCGATGTTTGCCAGGCGAATCCTTACAGGCTGTTTATCCTGCAATACCTCAATAGTGTCTCCATCCAGTACGCGTATTACTCTTCCCTTCAGTTCGGTTGCCTGTAGGGTAAAGGGGTATAGTAAGGCTGCATACACAAACAGTTTTATCGTTTTTAGTCGCCGCATTGATTAACCCTCACCTGTTAAAGCAAGATACTTTGCATATACCTTCTTTGCGTATTTCATACGGAATGGTGCATTAGCTCCTTTAAATCCAGCATTATATGCACCTACTGATTCCCAATTCACACCATTAGAAGAAATGTTCTTTGCAAGTATCCACGCTCCAACATAAATATTTTGGCAGGGATTATTTAGTAAATCATTACGTGTGATACCCATTCCCGTCAGCGTTGGAAACCATGAAGAATTGATTTGCATTAAGCCAACATCCTCACTAATTACTTTTCCTCCACGCTTGTTTAAGCCAATCGCTTTCGAATTCATACCGCTTTCTACTTGAGCAATAGCAATAAGCAATCGGTGATCGATTTGGAAGCGCTCTGAAGCTTGATTAAAACAGTGACTGAGATTCACGTCTATTGGTTGTGTTGTTGCAACGCTAAAAAAAGGGATAACTAGCAGAAAGATTAAATAATTCCTAAGAGTATGCATGTTTGACATCCTGTGAAGGTGAAGTAAGCAACCGTTACAAGAGGGATTTTTTTAACCCATCGGGAGAACAATAGTACCAATAGTAGATTAATCAGCATTAAAGATGCCGCGTACTCAGGAGTAATCATAAGTCCTATAGCTGGGAAAATGTAGTAATCTCCGGATGCGATCCATTTCTCTTTCTTCAATACATAACCATATGCGCTAAATAATAATGCTGGCATCAAATAAAACAGCACTGCCCAAAATGAATGTATCAAATCAGTTGTTCGCAAAGACAGCATTGCTACAACCAGCAACAGATAAATTGTGAAATCAGGTATCCATCGAGCACTTAAATCTGTGTATGCTACCACTGACAAAATGAAACAGAATGAAGATAAAAGCATATTTTCTGAAAGAAAAAATATCAGCACGGGCATTGTGAACATCACAATTGCCAAAACTGGAAATCGTCCCACTTCTTCATTTTCGGTTAGTAGTTGCTTCCCTTGCTCTATTGCATTTTTCTTTTCATTTGAGTATATCGCCGGAAAGGTTTTAGAAAGAACATATGCGAAAGTGCTAAGCACGATTAAATAAAAGATCATCATTATCTCACATAGACAATATAGCCCGCTGGTATAAAGTTCGGTTTCGGGTTTTTTCCCGCAAGCGAAATAATTGAGGTGCTATCTGTAAACCCAATTAACGCGCTGTAATCGGTTGCTCGCATGACCTCCGAGAGCACACCACTCGCGGAGGGCATGAAAACATAACCGTAACCACCATTCACATACATCTTTATCGTCGTATCCTTTGGTAGCCATACAGGTAATGTGACCTTATTTGTCACATCACCATTTGCGCTACCGTTTGCTAAGTAATAAGCATCGAATGCGGCCGTATAGTTTAGAAACAAAGACGCCTTATTTAACTTTAAAGTTTCATTGTAAGAGCCATTACCTTCGAATGAATTTTGATAGATTGCAACCACTAGAAAACAAATCGCAACTATAAGTAAGGATTTCATCACATTCCCTCATAAACACTACATTAAAGGATTTATCAATATTAAATCCTCAGCAACCTTACCTATCTGTCCAGGACTAGGTATTCTTTTTCCTGACTGTGCAGCAATTGCCAGCTTTTTCAATAGTTCGACTGACGCATTAGCCATGACTTCATTTTTATTGGCACCTGTTACTTCGAATGAATCAAAATCAATAAACGTCACCCTGTATTCATTGTTTATAAATCGCCCTATTGCTGGATATGGCACGAAGTATGATGCAATTTTATTTACAGATTTAGCTTTTGCGTCGATCTTCTTAACTAACTGATAAGCTCTTAAGTGTGTATAACGTTTAAGCATCGCCAGTGACTTATGACCAGAAATAGACGCGATCTCTATCATGTTTAATGTACCTAGTTCAAAAAGCCTGCTTATGGCCTCATGGCGCAAATCATGGAATCTAAGGTCATGTATCCCTAAATTTTTTATGCTCTTGCGCCATTTAGATTTGAATGAATTAGAAGTAAATGAGAAAACACGCCCGCTTGTTTTGGGTTCCATACCAAGAAGTAACTCTCTTGCTTTCTTTGATAATGGTACATCGCGCCAAGTCCCATTCTTTGTTTCTGGTAAATGCGCGACACCAATACTTAGATTCACGTTTTCCCATAACAAGCCTATCATTTCCCCTTGTCTCATTGCAGTCTCAAGAGCAAGATGAAAAACAATATTCATATTTTCATCATGCAATTCAAAATATTTGGTTATTTTTCTTTCTTCACTTTTGAGAAGTCTCCGTTCTCTCCCCTTACCAATCTTAGGCTTGCGAACAGCAAGCACTGGATTGTTATTGCATACTCCCCATTCAACCTGCGCCAATTTGAATACAGACGACAAAAAGGCAAGCTCAAGCCTAACTGTATTTCCAGATATTTTTTTCTTTGTTCGTTCATGAACCGAATTCAATCGTTCATCACGGTAATTTGATATATCAACCGAAGATATTTCATGCATTAGCAAGTCAGCGATATCATAGCGCTTTATAACGTTTGCTCGATATAACTCCTGCCGCCATCCTTTCTTTTCGTTTGATACTGTATTGACATATTTATCCAGTGCGTAGCGGAGCGTTACAGCCCTTTTTCTTGTCATCATTAAGCCTTTCGTACCGAAAAAACGATGCACTTTAAAGGCGTTTACAAGATTGACAATTTTATTCTGTAGTGCAGTTTACGATGGCTTGGAAGCACGCTTCTCCCTTTGAGTTGTTGGGTAAGCCAATGTAGAACCGATTGTTAACCGGATCGAGAGCCATTGAATCTGGGGAGTTATGGTTTGAACCATCAGACCAACTTCTTAGAGCATAAGAACCGCCAATAGCAACTGTGCCTGCTGGGCAATACGCATAAGCAACAGATTTGTTAGCGCAAGCTGTCTCCCCAAAAATGGTTTGCATTTTAATCTTTGAAGCACCTGACCAGACACCGGATTGTCAATCCGGTGTGTGGAGCAAAATAGGAGGAGAAGAAAAAATCTCAACCTACAGCTCAACTTTTCCTAACAATAAGATAGACATGGGACAACATTCAATGTGCGCTCTAAGTTACGTTAGAGTAATCAAAATTGGCTATGATGATGACACGTCAAGCTGTGAGGTAACAAAGTCGGGCGGTAACTGGTTGCTGCAAAGTACCCCCCAACATTACTCAACTTACCGTTGCGATGCAGTGTGCCTAAATTAAATATTTCCTGTCTCATGCAAAGGCATTGCGGCCTCACCAATCAAGGCAAATGGCTGTCTCGCTGCCGTCCTTTACAGTGATTCGCCATGAGCCATCAGAAAGCATTTCTACACCGCGCCAAGAGTCATTACGGTCGTTTTCGTTGCCATACTGCGAGGTACAAAAATCATGAACACCGATGTTCAAGTAGTTGAATGACGAGTTGTAATTAGTGTAGGTATACGGCGTTAGTCTCGGCTTTCCGCCCGGCGAACGCCAGATACCGGATTGACAAGTCAGTAGGCGAGGATGATTTTCATACAACTACAGTAACCATTAGGTTGTTGTCCGGGCTGAATTACGGGGCAGTTATCATCGGTTCGTGGTGTATACCCTACATAGTCATCTGAACGCCCTTTATCAAAAGAAGTGCGCCGACAGTAGTAGCCAACCTTGCCCTCAGCAGCTGTAGACCAGACACCGGATTGACAAGAAAGTATGCCTCCAGATGCATCGCGGCCTATAAGCCCATTGGGTGAGCAAGATGCTCCCGCCGTCGCCACGCCATTAACCTGCACAAATTCGTTAGCGGTCATGCGGCCATTCGACTGAATTGTCCCGGCTTGAACCTGACCGCCTGTATAGATCGACTTGTTGTTATAAGCCCGAATCCAGGTACTGTCGGTCATATTGAACCCGCCGCCCCACTTCTCGTTGTACCAGCCTGTATCGCCGGTAGTGCGGAACCAACCTCCGGTGTACGTTTCTCCCGCTGTACGGGTCGTCTGGGCGTTAACATTGGTTGCAGTAACGTTAGTAGAATTGACGTTTGTAGCGGTAACTGTCGTTGCGTTCGCATTTGTGGCGTTCAAAGTCGTTGTTGTCGTCGTGGCCGCATTAGTAATGTTGTTTCCTCCCATATTCAACGCCGTACTCATCGTGTTGAGTTCTGGGTGGCCGGGAACAGCCTTACGGTAGAGATAATCGCTGATGTTAATCCCGTTCTCGTAAAATCCAGCGATCACTACGCTTCCTTCACCTGGGTTATAACCACCGAATGAAGAGAGGTTCATAGTCCAACTGCCCAATGCTCCCTGCGCAACGCCATTATCAATAATGCCGCCATCTGCCCCGATTCCGATAGCGATTTTGCGAGCCAGGCTTTTTGAGATTTTTACCCCTCCATTCAAAAAGGTCATTGAATTAAGTTTATTTGCAGTTGGTTCAAATACACGAGTTTGATATGTAGCTGAAAAACCATTCTGAGATGAAAATCCAGCTGGCAGATAACCACTACTAATAAGTTGAGGAACACCAAATATAAACGGTGTTGTTGCTGTCGCTGTTGCTGCGATTGTGTCGTGGTTATCTTTGATATAAGTATTTACTGCCTGCTGTACACGCTTGGCCTGAGTAGCTGCAACAGTAGCTCTATACTGGTCTACAAACCAATTGCTCATTGGAATAATGATAAATGTTAAAAACATAAGGAAGATGCCAATTGCCCATACTGCATCACTTATTTGTGCAACACCTTTTTTCATGAGGTAGCTCCTTTAAATGTATAAACCATGCCACTAAATTCATCTGCCAGTGCATTGTAATTACCCTGGATTATTTTTGATTTGATTGAGTTGGATTGGTTGCAATGGACAAGGTTATATCCGCTAATGTCAATATTTCGACCTGTGATTTCGCCATTCCTGATAACAGAACTCATTTTCTGGTGCGCAATTATAAAAAGTGTATTTGCGATGTTTTGTTTTGCATTAGGATTTACTTCTTCACAGAACATAACGTATCTGTCTATAGCATCAAAAACCGACGAGGCATGAATGGTAGAAACGACAAACATCGTTAGGGAGGCTTTAAGTACCTCATGCGCAGTATGGCTGTCTCGGATCTCCCCCAGAAGCAAGCATGAAGCTCCTGTTCGCCAGGCTTTTTTCGTAGCGGAGGCGTATGTTTCATACTGACCAACTTCCATCTGCATACATCGCCCATGCCCATGACGGCCATTGAGAAGTGTCTCAATAGGATCTTCAATCGAGACTCCCAAACCTCCCGTTGTTTCGATACGGCGTTTGAGGACAGATGCAGCCGTTGTTGTTTTACCACAACCCATTTCACCGGCTATGAGGCACAACCCTGTTGCACCTTTAAGTTCAATGGAACGGCGTAAATCGGTAGAGAACGATATTTCGCTGAAATCGACAATATGCTCAGGTGTTTGTCGAATAACAAAGCTAACACCATCAAAAACGCTACTCAAAACTGTAATTCTGTAAATTCGGTTATCGTATCTCAATGAAAATTCTGTCTTACCCGATTCTTTGTGTATTTTTTCACATTCATTTTTTAGGTTTTGTGCATCAATACTATAAATATCGGGAAGGTCAGAAAGAAATGAAGTTGCACCCTTTAGCCCTTTAATCTCGGCATAATCACGGCCTAAAATTAAATCTATGAAGCTTAAGTTATTTAACGTATCCATTTATCTGCCTGATAAATGCCCCTGTCGGGGCATTAATTAAGAGTCGGTTTATGATTTAGTAGTAAACGCCACGGTGTT
>NZ_JTLF01000281.1:0-240 GCF_000798855.1 Enterobacter sp. ZOR0014
CGGCAGGGATGGGGATCGGCCTGATGTTCTTTGGCGTTGCTGAACCGGTGATGCATTATCTTTCACCTCCCGTTGGCACCCCAGAGACAGTTGCGGCAGCGAAGGAAGCAATGCGCCTGACGTTCTTCCACTGGGGCCTGCATGCATGGGCAATCTATGCCATCGTGGCTTTGATCCTGGCCTTTTTCAGTTATCGTCACGGTCTGCCTTTAACGCTGCGTTCCGCACTCTATCCCATTA
>NZ_JTLF01000105.1:0-1428 GCF_000798855.1 Enterobacter sp. ZOR0014
GTAATGCCGATCAGTTAAGGATCGGTTGACCGATCCCGTGGCTGTGTAAGAATCCGGAAATGCTCACCCGTTTCCGGATTTTTTTATGCACATTGGACAGGCTCTTGATCTGGTATCCCGTTACGATTCCCTGCGTAACCCGCTCACTTCTCTGGGAGATTATCTGGACCCGGAGCTGATTTCCCGCTGCCTTGCCGAAGCCGGCACTGTCACCCTGCGCAAGCGCCGTCTGCCGCTGGAAATGATGGTCTGGTGTATTGTCGGCATGGCGCTTGAACGGAAGGAACCCCTTCATCAGATCGTGAACCGGCTGGACATCATGCTGCCGGGCAGCCGTCCTTTTGTCGCACCCAGCGCCGTTATTCAGGCCAGACAGCGCCTGGGAAGTGAGGCCGTGCGCCGCGTGTTCATGCAAACAGCACAGCTCTGGCATGGTGCCACGCCACATCCGCACTGGTGCGGCCTGACCCTGCTGGCCGTCGATGGCGTATTCTGGCGCACGCCGGACACACCAGAAAACGATAACGCGTTCCCCCGCCAGACGCATGGCGGAAACCCGGCACTCTACCCGCAGGTCAAAATGGTCTGTCAGATGGAGCTGACCAGCCATCTGCTGACGGCAGCGGCCTTTGGCACGATGAAAAACAGTGAAAATGAGCTTGCTGAACAACTTATAGAACAAACCGGTGATAACACCCTGACGTTAATGGATAAAGGTTATTACTCACTGGGGCTGTTAAATGCCTGGAGCCAGGCGGGAGAACAGCGTCACTGGATGATACCTCTCAGAAAGGGAGCACAGTATGAAGAGGTCAGAAAACTGGGTAAAGGCGACCATCTGGTGAAGCTGAAAACCAGTCCACAGGCACGAAAAAAATGGCCGGGTCTGGGAAATGAGATGACAGCCCGCCTGCTGACCGTGACGCGCAAAGGAAAAGTCTGCCATCTGCTGACGTCAATGACGGACGCCATGCGTTACCCCGGAGGAGAAATGGCAGACCTGTACAGCCATCGCTGGGAAATAGAACTGGGATACAGGGAGATAAAACAGACGATGCAGCTGAGCAGACTGACGCTGAGAAGTAAAAAGCCGGAACTTGTGGAGCAGGAGCTGTGGGGCGTGTTACTGGCTTATAATCTGGTGCGATATCAGATGATAAAGATGGCGGGTGCGCTGAAGGGGTACTGGCCGAACCAGCTGGGCTTCTCAGAATCATGCGGAATGGTCATGAGAATGCTGATGACCCTGCAGGGTGCTTCACCGGGGCGGATCCCGGAGCTGATGCGTGATCTTGAAAGTATGGGACAACTGGTAAAATTACCGACAAGAAGGGAAAGGGCCTTCCCGAGAGTGGTAAAGGAGAGGCCCTGGCGATACCCCACAGCCCCGAAAAAGGGCCAGTCAGTTGCTTAACTGACTGGCATTAC
>NZ_JTLF01000021.1:0-2932 GCF_000798855.1 Enterobacter sp. ZOR0014
TTTCAGGATTATAATTTTTATATAAGTAATCAACATCTGTTGAACGAGGTAAGTTGGATGGGAATGCATTATCCAAGTCATTGACTGTATTGAAACTCCCGGAAAGCGAGTGTTTTTTGCAAATAGCAACAAGTTTTTTTAAAGACTCTTCAATTTCACTCATAACAATACCTCACATTCAGCATATTCATTCATATTATTGACAGCTCTTCAAATTCTTACGGGTAAGGTTGCGGTCTATCAATCGTCCTTTACCTGGAGTGTCATAGCTGCCACGGTGACCTTGTAGACCATGTAAATGCTCATCATAGCCGCTAGGATGATTAGCATTCTGGAGAAATACAATGTTCCTTGGATCGCCTTGCCATTTTCCTCCCAGAACACCATTACCTTTCACACTATTGATATGATGGCCTGTATAACCCATTTCGGACATAACCGACGATAATTGGCGATTATTTTTTGTGCTTAGTATTACTTCACGTTCAGCAGCCGTCCAGTCTCGGCTTCCACCTCCAGCCGCAACTAGCTCTCTTTCTTCTCCCCATGCTCGGCTTATTGCTGTCGCCCTGGCTCCCGGCTGCGCGCTAAGGGAGGGATCTGGTTTGTAACGAACTAAACCTTGAGCAGAGAGTCCCCACGGATCAATCCACCCCAACGGATTCGGCGCATACTGATAAAGGTTCCACCCGCCATTCAGCCCAATCGGATCCTGCACAATAAACCGCCCGACCTGCGGGTCGTAGTAGCGGAACAGGTTATAATGCAGCCCCGTTTCACCGTCAGCATACTGCCCGGCATAGCGAAGCGGCTGATGCGCCATCGCCGTGCGATTCACAAGCCGTGAGAATCCTTCGCTCTGATGACGTACCTCGCCAAAGCTGCCGTACTGGCCGCTCCAGCGCACCGCGCCGCGCTCGTCGGTCACTTCCAGCGGCGCGCCGTTCAGGTCGGTATTGAACCAGTAAATCTCACCGCTGTTCTGGTCACGAAGATGGTCCACCCGCGCCAGCGGGCTCCAGGCTTCATTCGGGTCGTAGATATAGGTGTTGCACAGCCCGCTCTCCTGCTGCTCCTGCAGCAGGCGGTAGCCCTGCCACAGGAAGCGCGTTTCGGTGGTGCCGTGCGTCGTAGTGACGATTTTACGCGTGCGGCGCCCCAGCGCGTCGTAGTGATAGCGCGCCTCAAACCGCCCTTCCGGCCGGGTTCCGCGGGCGGATACCAACCGGTTCTCGGCGTCATACGCATAATGCTGTTCATACAGCCCGTTTCGGCGGCTGACCAGGTTGCCCCAGTGGTCGTACTTCATGAACAGCGCCTGCCAGTGCTGCAGGCGGTTATCCGTGACCGGTGCCGCATCGTCACTGGCAGCGAGGTTATCCGCGGCGTCATAGCTGAACTGCGCGCGGCTGTGCCCCTGGCGGGCCTCGTAGTGCTTCAGCAGACGACCTTCGGCGTCGTAGCCGTAATCTACCTCACCGCGTAGGGTGTCGCTGACGCCGGAAAGCTCACCGCGCGCGGTGTAGCGATACAGCCGTTCCAGGAGCGCCTTCTCCGGCATGGTCACGTCCGTACTCAGCTCACTGCGCTGAAGGGTGCGTCTGCCGAGGCTGTCATACTGACGGAGCTGCTCGCGCGCGCCCTGGGTGCGGCGCACCTCGCGGTGCAGGCGGTCGCGGGTGAACTCGGTCACCAGCTGCTGCCCGAAGCGGATGGCGCTGACGTGGCCGGAGCCGTAGTGCAGCCAGGCCAGCTTTTGCTCGCCGGGCAGCGTCAGGCCGGTCAGGTTGCTCAGGGCATCCCATTCGTAGCCCACCGCGCCGTTAATACCGGATTCGCTCAGCACGCGCCCGTTGGCATCGTGCCGGTAAACAATCTCATCGCTTTCGATACCCAGGGCAACGCCTTCTGCGGTTGGCGTGCGGCGGATGCGGGTAATCTGGCCGCTCAGGTCGCGGAAGTAGCGGTACTCCGCGTGACGCTGAGTGCGCCCGATCAGCAGCCCGCTGTCGTCATAGCTGAACTGCTGGACGCGACGGGCGATGCCGCCGTCGGCGGCAGGCCGGCCGTTCTCTTCGAGCGCGCAGAGGAACCCTCGCGCGTCCCATTCCATATGGCGCACGGTCTCGTCCGGACGCGTTTCGCTGAGCGGGCGGCCCACGGCGTCGTAGGTGAAGCGGTATTCCGCCCCGTTGCCGTTATCGAGCCGCAGCAGGTTACCGCGCGGGTCATAGCGCCACTGGCGCACGCGGCCAATTCGGTCGGTAAGGCTGACCGGGAGGCCGAGCGCGTTATAGGCCCAGCTCACTTCGCTTTCCAGCGGGTCGCGCCAGCCCGTGAGCTGCCCGCGTTCGTTCCACACCAGCGACTCGCAGCTGCCGTCCGGGTGAATCACGGCGCTCAGCAGCCCGGCACGGCTCCACTCCCGGCGCGTAATATTCCCTTCCGCATCCTCGCTGGCAATCAGCTGCCCGACTCGGTCGTAGGTAAAGCGGGTCACGCTGCCGGAGCAATCAGTGCGCTGCGTCAGCAGCCCCTGGTGGTTCCAGACCAGACGCACCACGCCGCCAATGGCGTCGGTGATGCTCTCCGGCAGGTTTTCTTGATCGTCGGGATAGTCATACGCGGTGGCGTTACCGGCCGGATCCGTTTCCGACAGCAGGCGACCGCGAAGGTCGTACATGGCCTGCGATGAGGTACCGTTCGGATACACTGTCCGGGTGATGCGGTCGGTCAGGCGATACCAGTGATACTCCGTACGGCGGCCCGCCGGGTCCGTCTCGCTGGTCATGCGGCCGTATTTGTCCCACGTGCTGCGGCGCATCGCGCCGCCGGGGAGAATGACGTCGCAGAGTTCGCCGTCGCGGTAAACAAACGTCGTCTGACGACCGTCGTAATCCGTGAAGCGCGCAACGTTGTCGTCGTCGTCCAC
>NZ_JTLF01000197.1:0-16629 GCF_000798855.1 Enterobacter sp. ZOR0014
GCGCTACGCTTGCACGGGCCTACGGGTTTTGTAGGCCGGGTAAGCGTAGCGCCACCCGGCAAAAAAGGTTACTCAGCCGTCAGCAGGTTCGCCACGGTACGCACGCCCAGACCGGTCGCACCCGCGGACCACTGTTCTACCGCTGCTTTACGGTAGGTTGCGGAGCAGTCGATGTGCAGCCAGCCTTCGTGATAGTTCTCAACGAAGTGAGACAGGAAGCCTGCTGCGGTACTTGCCCCTGCCGGATACGCCGCGCTTGCGGTGTTATTCAGCTCGGCAAAGTTGGACGGCAGCTGGCTGCGGTGGAACTCGGCCAGCGGCAGACGCCAGAATGGCTCGTTTTCCGCAGCAGCGCTTGCCAGCAGGCGTGCGGCCAGCTTGTCATCGAAGCTGAACAGCGCATGGTAGTCGTTCCCCAGGGCGGTTTTCGCCGCACCGGTCAGGGTCGCCATGTCGATAATCAGCTCAGGTTTCTGCGCAGAGGCGTCAATCAGGCCATCAGCCAGCACCAGGCGGCCTTCGGCATCGGTATTCATCACTTCAACATTTTTGCCGTTGCGGTAGCGAATGATGTCGCCCAGCTTGAAGGCATTGCCGCTGACCATGTTGTCGGCGCAGCACAGGTAAAGCTTCACGCGCTTGTTCAGGCCGCGGGTAATCGCGAACGCCAGCGCACCAGTAATGGTTGCCGCGCCGCCCATGTCGGACTTCATGGAGTCCATGAAGGCGCTCTGCTTCAGGCTGTAGCCACCGGTGTCAAAAGTAATGCCTTTGCCGACCAGACAGGCAAAGACAGGCGCTTCTTTATCGCCGGTTGGGTTGTAATCCAGCGCCAGCAGGACCGGAGGTCGCTCAGAGCCACGGCCTACGGTGTGGATACCCATATAGTTCTGCTCGCGCAGGTCTTCACCTTTGGTGATGCGGTAGGACATTTTGTCGCCCGCCACGCCGCACAGCAGGTCAACGGCGCGCTGCGCCAGCTGCTCAGGACCTAACTCTTCCGCCGGGGCGTTGATGGTGTCGCGTACCCAGTCGATGATCTGCAGGCGGCTTTCCAGCTCTTTCTGACCGGCGTCGTCGAGGTTTGCCCACTCAATTTTGCGGGTGCCTTTCGGACCTTTGTACCCCGCCCAGAATGCCCAGCTGCGGTCGGTGTCCCAGCCTTCGCCTTCCAGCGAGACATGTTTGATCCCCAGACCGTCGATTTTGCGCGCGGCGCGCTGGATCAGGCCCAAATCATCGTTGCCCGTCAGGTGCAGGGTAATACCGTCGTTATTGATGCTGTAGCTGGCTTTCTCGCCCCAGCGCGCGTCGGCAGGCTGCGTAGAGAGCGTAATCTTCATCGCTTCGGTCATTTTATTTATCCTTATTAGCAAACGGGCCGCCTGAAGGCAGCCCGTTAAGTGATTTACTCTGCTTCATCTAACCAGACTAACAGAATCGCCTCCAGAATTTTTTCATTGGATGCGTTTGGATCGTCGTCGAAATCGTCTAAATCGCAGATCCACTGGTGCATGTCGGTGAATCGTACGGTTTTCGGATCGAGATCCGGGTTCGCGTCGTAGAGCGCTTCGCCGATCTCACGGCTGTCTGTCCACTTCAGTCCCATATTAATGCTCGCGTGCGTGGTTGATAGTGTAGCGTGGGAATTCCACGACCAGATCTTCGTCGGTCACCGCGGCCTGGCAGCTTAAGCGGCTGTCTGGCTCCAGACCCCATGCTTTATCCAGCATGTCGTCTTCGTCTTCGGTGCTTTCGGCGAGCGAGTCAAAACCTTCACGCACGATGCAGTGACAGGTAGTGCAGGCACAGGATTTTTCACAGGCGTGTTCCACTTCGATACCTGCGCGCAGGGCAACATCGAGAATGGTTTCGCCGGTCTTCGCTTCCAGAACAGCGCCATCCGGACAAAGGTCCGCATGAGGCAAAATAACAATCTTTGGCATATTAAACCTCGTCCACGGACTGGCCTTTCAGCGCGACGCGGACGGATTTGTCCATGCGGCGAGCAGCGAAGTCCTGGGTTTGTTTATCAACGTTTTTAATGGCTTCTTCTATTGCGTCAGCATCATTGCCCATGGCGACGACGCTTAAGTGCGCGGCAGCCTCGTCAATCACCTGACGCTCAGCGGCGCTTAACAGCGCGGCATCGGCATTGAGTGCCCCGGTCAGGCTTTCCAGCACGCGTGCGGCTTCCACTTTCTGTTCCGCCAGCATACGCGCCTTCACATCCTGCTCGGCGTAGCTCATTGAGTCCTGAATCATGGAGGCGATCTCGCCATCGGTCAGGCCGTAGGACGGCTTCACCTGGATGGACGATTCCACGCCGGTGGATTTTTCCATCGCCGTGACGCTCAGCAGGCCGTCCGCATCAACCTGGAAGGTAACGCGAATATGCGCCCCGCCCGCTGGCAATGCCGGGATACCGCGCAGTGCAAAGCGCGCCAGAGAGCGGCAGTCCTGCACCAGTTCGCGTTCGCCCTGCATGACGTGGATGGACATCGCAGTCTGGCCGTCTTTAAAGGTGGTGAACTCCTGCGCGCGCGCCACCGGAATGGTGGTGTTACGCGGGATGACTTTCTCCACCAGGCCACCCATGGTTTCTAAACCAAGGGACAGCGGGATAACGTCCAGCAGCAGCATTTCACTGTCCGGCTTGTTGCCGACCAGAATATCGGCCTGAATGGCCGCGCCCACGGCAACCACTTTGTCCGGATCGATGGCGGTCAGCGGCGTGCGGCCAAAGAACTCACCTACACGTTCGCGCACCAGCGGCACACGGGTAGAACCGCCGACCATGACCACTTCCAGCACCTCGTCAGCCTCAACGCCCGCATCTTTCAATGCGCGACGGCAGGCCAGCAGCGTGCGTTTCACCAAAGGTGCGATCAGATCGTTAAACTGGTCACGGGAGATTTCCCCCTGCCAGCCCGCCACGTTCACGGTAACCGTCTGCGCATCGCTGAGGGCAATTTTGGCGTCGATGGCGGCATCCAGCAGTTCACGCTGGATGCGCGCATCGCTGCGATCGGCAATCCCCGCCTGCTCACGAATGTAATCCGCCAGCAGATGGTCGAAGTCATCGCCGCCCAGCGCGGAATCCCCGCCGGTCGCCAGCACTTCAAATACGCCACGGCTTAAGCGCAGGATGGAGATATCAAAGGTACCGCCGCCGAGGTCGTAAACGGCAATCACCCCTTCCTGACCGGAGTCGAGGCCATAGGCAATGGCCGCCGCCGTCGGTTCGTTCAGCAGGCGTAATACGTGCAGGCCCGCCAGACGGGCGGCGTCCTTGGTGCCCTGACGCTGTGCATCGTCAAAATAGGCCGGAACGGTAATCACCACGCCGTCGAGATCGCCGCCGAGCGTCGCCGTAGCGCGCGCTGCCAGCGCCTTCAGGATGTCCGAAGAAACACGGATCGGGTTAAGCAGACCGGCCTCGGTCGCGATCATCGGCAGGCCGTTTTCACTTGCCTGAAGCTGATACGGCAGATGCGGGTAACGGGTCTGAATATCGGCCAGCGAACGGCCCATCATGCGCTTAACCGAGCTGATAGTGTTGGCCGGATCGCGCGCGGCGTTGGCGCGCGCGTCGTAGCCTACCGCGTGACCCTGCTGCTGGTAGTGGACCACGGAAGGCAGCAGATGGCGGCCCTGCTCGTCAGCCAGCGTTTCCGCCTGGCCGCTACGCACGGTCGCCACGAGAGAATTGGTGGTGCCCAGGTCAATACCCACCGCCAGACGACGCTGGTGCGGTGCGGCACTTAAGCCAGGCTCACTAATTTGTAATAAGGCCATAATTGCTTCCGAAATTAAAAATCGAGCAGCTTTTCTTCGAGTTGTTCAGCACTGCTTCGCAGTTTATCGAGAAAACGGAGTTTGCGCACAGTGTCTGCCGCCACGTCCCAGGTCTCGTTGTTCAGTTGCTCCACCATCTGCTGATGGCGGGTATCAAACATACCCTTCACGCGCGTGATAAAGCTTTCCAGGCGCGCTTCGTCTTTGGCCTGTTCAATCTCATCCAGCTCTTCGCGCAGCTCCAGCTGTTCCATCAGAAACGCCGTATCGCGAACGGTATGCTGTTCGCTCGCCAGATCAAAACCGTGGAGCGAGAGCAGATATTCAGCACGCGCCAGCGGATGACGTAGCGTCTGCCAGGCCTGATTAATGGTGGCAGAGTGCGAAACTGCAGCCAACTGCTCGGCCTGCGTCCCGCTGGCGAATTTATCCGGATGGTACTGACGCTGCAAATCCTGAAAACGGACCGTCAGCGCCTGAAGATCGATCGGGTATTGAGCGGGTAGTCCGAAGAGAGTGAAGTAATCCATAACAATCTCAGGGGTAGCCTGTTAGAACAAACCCCACGCGCAGCAAAGCCACGGTGGGGTTTCGGATGACGCGCGGTTAAACGTGGAAGCTTTCGCCGCAACCACACTCGTCTTTGACGTTCGGGTTCGTGAATTTGAACCCTTCGTTCAGGCCTTCTTTGACGAAGTCCAGCTGAGTGCCGTTGAGGAATTGCAGGCTTTTGCCATCGACCACCACCTTCACGCCCTTGTCTTCAAACACGGTGTCATCAGACGCCGGCTCGTCAACAAACTCCAGTACGTAAGCCATACCAGAACAGCCGGAGGTACGTACGCCCAGTCGCAGGCCAAAGCCTTTACCACGGTTCGCCAGAAAAGAGCTTACTCGCGCGGCAGCGCTGTCGCTAAGGGTAATCGACATACTCAAACCTCAATTATTTTGCTTCACGTTTGCTTTTGTAATCCGCAATGGCGGCTTTGATCGCGTCTTCTGCCAGAATAGAACAGTGAATTTTCACCGGTGGCAGTTCGAGTTCTTCAGCAATATCCGTGTTCTTGATTGCCTGTGCTTCGTCCAGAGACTTGCCCTTCACCCATTCGGTGACCAGGGAGCTGGACGCAATGGCAGAACCGCAGCCGTAGGTCTTGAAGCGCGCGTCTTCAATGATACCTTCATTGTTGACTTTAATCTGCAACTTCATCACGTCGCCACACGCCGGTGCACCCACCATGCCGCTACCAACAGATTCGTCGCTGTTGTCAAAAGAGCCAACGTTGCGCGGGTTTTCGTAATGATCGATGACTTTTTCGCTGTATGCCATGATTGAATTCTCCTTATGTGCCGATTAGTGATGTGACCATTCAATGCTGTTCAGATCCACGCCCTGCTTAAACATTTCCCACAGTGGAGAAAGGTCGCGCAGACGGCCGATGGAGTTACGAACCAGCTTGATGGTGTAGTCAATCTCTTCTTCGGTAGTGAAACGACCTAAAGAGAAACGGATAGAGCTGTGTGCCAGCTCGTCAGTCATACCCAGCGCGCGCAGCACGTAGGATGGCTCCAGGCTTGCAGACGTACAGGCAGAACCGGAAGAAACGGCCAGGTCTTTCAGGGCCATGATCAGCGACTCGCCTTCAACATAGTTGAAGCTGACGTTGAGGATGTTTGGCGCGCCCTGCTCGAGATCGCCGTTCAGATACACTTCTTCCATATCCTTCACGCCGTCCCACAGACGGTTACGCAGCGTGCGCAGGCGTGCCATCTCGGTTTCCATCTCTTCTTTCGCAATGCGGTAGGCTTCGCCCATGCCCACGATCTGGTGAACAGGCAGCGTACCGGAACGCATGCCGCGCTCGTGACCGCCGCCGTGCATCTGTGCTTCGATGCGGATACGTGGCTTACGACGAACGTACAGCGCACCAATCCCTTTCGGGCCATAGATTTTGTGGCCGGAGAAGGACATCAGGTCCACTTTCAGCTGGCTCAGGTCGATAGGCAGTTTGCCCACGCTCTGGGTCGCATCTACGTGGTAGATAATACCGCGCGCACGGCACATTTCGCCGATGGTGGCGATGTCCTGAACGACGCCGATTTCGTTGTTGACGTGCATGATGGAGACCAGAATGGTGTCATCACGCATCGCTGCTTCGAGCTCTTTCAGGTCGATGATACCGTTGCTCTGCGGCGCCAGGTACGTCACTTCGTACCCTTCACGCTCTAGCTGACGGCAGGTGTCCAGCACGGCTTTGTGTTCGGTTTTGCTGGTGATAATGTGCTTGCCTTTTTTCTGATAAAAGTTGGCTGCACCTTTGATCGCCAGGTTGTCGGATTCGGTCGCACCGGAGGTGAAAACAATCTCACGCGGGTCGGCACCCACCAGGTCAGCAATCTGATTACGGGCGATATCAACCGCCTCTTCAGCATGCCAGCCAAAACGGTGTGAACGGGAAGCTGGGTTACCAAAGTTTCCGTCCAGGGTCAGACACTGCATCATTTTCTCGGCAACACGCGGGTCCACCGGCGTGGTTGCGGAGTAATCGAGATAAATCGGTAATTTCATTGCTCTATAAACTCCGTACATCGCTTCAATGCAAGGAATCAGGCAACCGGCTGGATGTACGACCGAGTACGCGGGGCGCGATGCCCCGGCCTGATTCTGAAATACTTATCGTTTTATTACGCGCGCAGTTTGACGTCGATGGCGTCCTGTGCACGGGTGCTGCGTTGGGAATCATGGCTGTGCTGACGGCCTGATACATCCAGAACTTCCTGGTTATTCACCAGCTCACCGAGGGTGATGTTGTTCAGGAAGCCGGTCAGACGGTCGCTCAGATCGCGCCACAGCGCGTGGGTCAGGCACTTATCGCCGCCCTGGCAGCCGCCTTTACCCTGGCAACGGGTCGCGTCGACGGATTCGTCAACTGCGCTAATCACTTCACCCACTGCAATACTGCCCGCGTCTTTACCCAGCAGATAACCGCCGCCCGGGCCACGAACGCTGGAAACCAGTCCATTTTTACGCAGTCTGGAGAACAGCTGTTCCAGATAGGAGAGGGAGATCCCTTGTCGTTCAGAAATATCAGCCAACGGAACCGGGCCCGCTTCGGAGTTGAGCGCAACGTCCAGCATCGCGGTCACGGCATAACGCCCTTTAGATGTCAGTCTCATGTCTTACTTAACCTCAAACTCGCCCCTGCCCGGGGTTTTTTATTGTAAAATGGGGGTATTGCATAGCAGGGCCAAGTCTGACATTCCTGACTAAAATGGTCAACTATTTACTTGACTGTTTTAGTCAGGTATTTAACCTTCTGTGCCGTTTTTTGTCGGGTGGCGCTGCGCTTACCCGACCTACAAAACCGTGTCGTATCACAAGGGTGCTGCCTGATGCCCTCACCCCAGCCCTCTCCCACGGGGAGAGGGAGAATGCGTGGTAGGTCGGGTAAGCAAAGCGCCACCCGGCAAACAGACGACACTACTCTTTATTCTTCTGCTCAATCGACGCCAGAATGCCGCGCAGGATGTTCAGCTCCTGGCTTTCCGGGCGCGCGCGGGTGAACAGACGACGCAGCTTGTTCATCACCTGGCCTGGATGGCCTTCACGAATAAAGCCGGTCGAAAGCAGCGTCTGCTCCAGGTGACCATAGAAACGCTCCAGGTCATCCACCAGCGGGTAGGCCGTCTCTTCTTTAGGCTCTACCTCTTTCTCCTGCGTCGCCAGCCACGCCATACGCACTTCGTAGGCGATCACCTGCACTGCCATCGCCAGGTTCAGCGAGCTGTATTCCGGGTTAGCGGCAATCGCCACATGGTAGTGGCATTTCTGCAGTTCGTCGTTGGTCAGGCCAACGCGCTCACGGCCAAACACCAGCGCAACCGGCGCCTGTTCTGCCTCAGAGACACTCTTCAGACCGCATTCGCGCGGGTCCAGCATCGGCCACGGCAATGTGCGGGAGCGAGCGCTGGTGCCGACCACCAGGCTGCAACCTGCCAGCGCTTCGTCGAGGGTATCGACGATCTGCGCGTTGCCAATCACGTCGCTGGCTCCGGCGGCCAGGGCGATGGCCTGCGAGTCTGGCTTCACCAGCGGGTTAACCAGCCACAGGTTCGTTAAGCCCATGGTTTTCATAGCGCGGGCAACGGAGCCCATGTTGCCGGTGTGCGATGTTTCGACCAGCACGATTCGAATGTTTTGCAGCATAATTTTTAGTGTCTGAATTCAGCGTCTGAAGAATATTCGGGCATATTATCATAAACGAGAGACATAATCCGATCCCGCTGCTATACTCTGCGCCGATTTTCCTGTTCTTTAACATCCAGTGAGAGAGACCGATGCATCCGATGCTGACCATCGCCGTGCGCGCAGCGCGCAAGGCGGGTAATGTAATTGCCAAACACTACGAAACGCCAGACTCCGTAGAAACCAGCCAGAAAGGCAGCAATGATTTCGTGACGAATGTCGATAAAGCCGCAGAAGCGATTATTATCGAAACGATCCGCAAATCTTACCCGCAGCACACCATCATCACCGAAGAAAGCGGTGAACATGAAGGTACCGATCAGGATGTTCAATGGGTTATCGATCCACTGGATGGCACCACCAACTTCGTTAAACGCCTGCCACACTTCTCTGTGTCTATCGCCGTACGCATCAAAGGCCGTACTGAAGTCGCTGTTGTGTACGATCCAATGCGTAACGAACTGTTCACCGCTACCCGCGGTCAGGGCGCACAGCTGAACGGCTACCGTCTGCGCTGCAGCAACGCTCGCGATCTGGACGGCACCATCCTGGCGACCGGTTTCCCGTTCAAGGCGAAACAGCACGCAACCACCTACATGAATATCCTGGGCAAACTGTTCACCGAATGCGCGGACTTCCGTCGCACCGGTTCTGCTGCGCTGGATCTGGCTTACGTGGCGACCGGCCGCGTTGACGGATACTTCGAGCTGTCTCTGAAGCCATGGGATTTTGCCGCGGGCGAGCTGATCGCACGTGAAGCAGGTGCCATCGTGTGTGATTTCACCGGCGGCCATAACTATATGTCTACCGGCAACATCGTTGCAGGTAACCCACGTGTCGTTAAAGCCATGCTGGCAAACATGCGTGATGAACTGAGCGACGCGCTGAAGCGTTAATCGAGCGTATTATGCCCGGTGGCGCTACGCTTACCGGGCCTACAAAATCCCTCAGGTACGTCAGAAAGGCCGCAATCCCCTTCCCACCGGCACCGCGCTCATCCACATCGTCACCGCCGCCACCAGCAGAATCACCCCGCCCGCCAGCGCGAGCGTTGTCCATCCGACCTGTCGCCACAGCACCGGCGTTTTATTGCCGCTGAGTTTAACCGCCAGCTGACGGAAGCTGTGCACCAGCAACGCCAGCGAAGAAATCGTCAGTGACGTTCCAGCCGCCATCGCCAGCGCAGAAAGCATTCCCCAGCCAAACACGCCAATCACCTTGCTGAACAACAACACCATGATTGCCCCCGAGCACGGGCGCATCCCCATCGAGAGCACAATCATCAGCCGCGCACGCCAGTCATCACCGTTCTGTAGCTGTTCCTGCGTCGGCAGATGCTGATGTCCGCAGCCACAGTTTTCATCGTGAACGTGATGCGGCGTAAAAGTCCTGAATTGCGGTTTTTGCAACAGCGCGCGCAGTTTTTTCAGTGCTCGCCAGCAGAGGATCAGCCCCAGCACGCCCACCAGCGCATAGCTCCCCTTTTCCAGCCAGAAGCTACTCATGTGCAGCTGCCGGGCTGGAAGCTGAAGAAGTGAAAGCACCACGACAACCAGCCCAATCGCCACGCCCCCCTGAAGCAGCGAGGAGGCCAGCGTAAGACCCATGCTCGATTTCAGCTTCGACGGATGGGTCGCAAGCCAGGTGGTGATAACGATTTTGCCATGCCCAGGCCCCAGCGCATGCAGCACCCCGTAGATAAAGCTGAACGCCAGCAGGGAACCGCCCGCTTTCGTTGGGTTCTCCGCCACCGCTTTCAGTAAACCACTCATCTGCTGGTTCACCTCGCGTTGCCAGATGATGCTTTTCATCATCACCTGCGGCCAGGCCTGCCACAGCCAGAGCGAACCGCCAATAGCTAACAGTATAAAAAGCGCCAGCGGCCAAAGATGAAGCCAGCGGCGAGATTTGCGGGACGGAGAAGCGATCACTGACATTGTAACGTCACCTCCTGCGCGAACTGTTTACCCAACTCCATGTCCTCCGGTGGCGCATCTTCTTTATCAAGAGAGACGGCAAAGTTCAGCGTCTCTTCGCTGGGCTTCGGGGTGTGAACCGCCATTTTGCAGGTTTTCTGCAACGAGGCCGGAAGCTGTACATCGCTCTCGTCGGCGTAGTGCATGTCGACGTAGTAGGTGGGGTCAAAAGTGGAAAAAGTATATTTTTGCCCTGCCAGCGGCTGCGGGTGCGCCAGCGGAAGGACGAACGTCAGCACCGCCTGATGCCCGTCGCGTGACATACCATACTCCGTGGGTCGGTTAAGAAACTTCACCTTCTGGCCGTTATGCCAGAACTCGGTGAAGTAGTGCTGACCCAGCACGTTAGCCATCACTTCCGCCGCCAGCTTTTTCCAGATTTCATCGCCGGGCTTCGCATTTCCCGCATCATAAAGCAGGTCAGCCGAGGTGATTTCATCCATCGTCCAGCGCATCTTCAGGCCACTTAACTGCGTGCCGTCGGTGACCAGTTCGGTTTTCAGGCTGATAAAACTGTGAGGATGTGCGCAGGTGGTGAAGGAGATAACCGCCAAAAATAACGCCATCGCACTGTGTTTAACTGTCTGCATCAATTCCTCACGTCAAAAATTCTGTGATGTTCTCCAGCAATCCTGAGTGAAAGGCCTGCCGGCGCGCTTTTCAGCCCCCATCCTTTAGCTATTCTTATCAAACATTCACACTGGATACCCGACAGATGATGACGACGCTTGAAATTCCATCTGTGCTTTCCAGTTCGCAGCGCCGTTGCCAGGTGCTTTTAATGCTTTACCTGCCCGATGCTGCCGTCACCGCACAGAGCATAATCGCAGCCAACGGCGTGGACGACGTCCTGGCACGGCAAGATATAGCCGAGACGCGCGATGAAATCCAGCGCTATCACCGGCTGGATATCGTCACGCACCACGACGGCAGCTACCGGATTGAAGGCACTGCCCTGAACCAGCGTTTATGCCTGCTGCACTGGCTGCGCAGGGCGCTCCGCCTTTGCCCGCAGTTTGTCTCGCACCAGTTTACGCCAGCGTTAAAAACCGCGCTTAAACAACACGGCATCGCGCGGCCACTTTACGACGATGCTAACCTGCGGGCGTTAATCAACTTCTGCTCGCGCAAGCTGCAGCGGCAGTTTGAGTGTCGCGACATCCAGTTCTTACAGCTCTACTTACAATACTGCCTTATCCAGCACCACCTGGGGAATACGCCACAATTTTCCCATGCCCAGCGCAGTTGGACGCAGTCGCGGGGAGAGTATTTTACGGCGCAGGAGATCGTCCGTCACTGGAAGCGGCGCGTTCCTCAGGGCGCGCATGTGGATGAGCAGTTGTTTCTGGCGCTGCTGTTTATGATGCTCCGCACGCCCGATCCGGTGCTCGATAAGCACCAGCAGGATGAGCGTTTGCGTCGCGCCATCGTGCGCATGGTGGCCCGTTTTCGCTCGCAGACCGGGATGAACTTCAGCGACGAGCAAGGGCTGACCGATCAGCTGTATATCCATCTGTCTCAGGCGCTGGACCGTTCCCTGTTTGAAATTGGCATCGACAACAGCCTGCCAGAGGAGATCCATCGTCTCTATCCCCGGCTGTTACGCACCACGAAAGAGGCGTTGTTTGAGCTGGAAGCGGAGTTTGGCCTGCGTTTTTCCGATGAAGAGATGAGCCTGGTCGCGGTGATTTTCGGCGCCTGGCTGATGCAGGAGTCCGATCTCCATGAAAAGCAGGTGGTGCTGTTGACCGGGGAAGATAAATCCTGTGAGGAGCTGATTGAACAGCAGCTGCGCGAGTTGACGCTGCTGCCGCTCAATATTCGCTATCTGACGTTGCAGGCTTTTCAGAAAGAGGGCGCGCCGCGCGAAGCCGCGCTGGTGGTCACCCCCTATCCTGTTGCCCTGCCGCTGTTCTCGCCGCCGTTGATCCACGCTGTTGAATCACTGAATGCGCAGCAGCAAGAGCATATTCGCGCGATGCTGGAGTCGTAGTTACGCGCGTGCGGCCACTTTTGGTCGAACAAACATCGCCGGTAGCGCCACCAGCGCCATTACCCAGAAGACGCCGTGCCCGAGGTGTTGATACAGGAAACCGGCAAAGACCGTCATCACCGCAATACTGCCGCCCATTGCTACCGCGGAATAGACCGACTGCAGACGAATCACGTCCCCGCCCTCACGCGCAGCGATATAGCGCATCGCCGCCAGGTGACATACGGTGAAGGTGCCGCAGTGCAGAATTTGCGCCACGATCAGCCATGGCAGATCCGTCGTCCAGCCCATAATACCCCAGCGTGCCACGCCGCAAATCGCCGAAAGCAGCAGCAGATCGCGCGCGCCAAAACGGCGGAACAGCTTTTTGCTCAGGGCGAAAATAATGACTTCGGCCACCACGCCCAGCGACCAGAGATAACCAACCGCAGAGGCAGAGTAGCCCGCCCCCTGCCAGTAGATAGCGCTGAAGCCATAGTACGCCGCATGCGCCCCCTGAAGCAGACAGACGCACGCCAGAAAGCGCCAGCTCTGTGCGACCAGGCTCCGCCAGGCTGGCCAGCCCGCGCTCTCCTGATGGCGACTTTCTCCCTGCGGCATCACGGATGGACGTAACAGCATTCCGAGCAGCATCGACGCTATCCCGATGCTCAGCAGAGCCAGAATCGCACGGTAGTCGTAAAGGCTGACCAGTTTCCCCACCAGCGCGGAACCGATAACAAAAGCAATAGAGCCCCACAGGCGCACGCGGCCATAGTCCATGGTGATCTGCTTTTGCCAGGTGTTCGCCAGCGCATCCGTCAGAGGAACCAGCGGAGAGAAGAACAGGTTAAAGCCGACCATCACCACCATCAGCCAGGCAAACTGATGGCTTACCCAGAAGCAGGCGACAAAGACCAGGGTGAGCAGCGCGAGAATGCGTACAGCCTTGATCAGCAGAGAGGGATCGCTGACGCGCGGGGCAATCAGCAGGCTGCCAAGAAAACGCGCCACCAGTCCGGCCCCCAGCAGAACGCCGATGGTCTCTGGAGTCAGGCCGATTCCCTTGAGCCAGACGCTCCAGAATGGCAGAAAAATACCGTAGCTAAAGAAATAGGTGAAATAGCTGAGCGCCAGCCAGCGCGTGGAATGCAAGACCATGAATCCCTCCCGAAATGGAGGCCATAGTCTGGCGAGAATAGAAAAATTAAGCAAGTAGATAGCCTGCTATAAATTAACGAAAAATTAACATATCGTGCAGTCGTCAGGCTTATGGCAGGGAATGAAAATGTGTATTACGTTTAAATTACTCCACTTGCAGAGGTTTTCTGCCATGAACTCACTACGTTATCTCGATTTTGGTCAGTCACGCCATCTGTTGTTGTTGATTGCCCGTATCGCGCTTGTCGTCCTGTTTATTATCTTTGGTTATCCGAAACTGACGGGGTTTAGCGGCACCGTACAATATATGACCTCGCTGGGGACACCGATGCCCATGCTGGCGGCCATTATTGCGGTGGTGATGGAAGTGCCAGCCGCCATCCTGATCGTACTGGGCTTTTTCACCCGCCCTCTTGCCGTGCTGTTTGTGTTCTACACGCTGGGCACGGCGGTGATTGGTCACCATTACTGGAATATGACCGGTGACGCGGTCGTACCGAATATGATTAATTTCTACAAGAATGTCAGTATTGCGGGCGCATTTATATTGCTGGCGATTGTGGGTCCAGGCGCAATATCCCTTGACCGCCGTTAAGCCATAAAAAAAGGCCGCACGCGCGGCCTTTTAACGTTCTGCTGAGCAGAGGAATTATGCGTATACCGGGAAGCGTGCGCAGATATCCAGAACTTTACCTTTGACGCGCTCGATAACCGCTTCGTCATTGATGTTATCCAGAACGTCACACATCCAGCCAGCCAGCTCTTTCACTTCCGCTTCTTTAAAGCCGCGACGCGTCACAGCCGGAGAACCGATACGGATACCGGACGTCACGAACGGGCTCTTCGGATCGTTTGGCACGCTGTTTTTGTTCACGGTGATGTTAGCGCGGCCCAGGGCAGCGTCAGCTTCTTTACCGGTCAGGTTCTTATCAACCAGATCCAGCAGGAACAGGTGGTTTTCAGTACCGCCAGAAACCACTTTGTAGCCACGGTTCAGGAACACTTCCACCATCGCTTTGGCGTTCTTAGCAACCTGCTGCTGATAAACCTTGAACTCTGGCTCCATCGCTTCTTTCAGCGCTACCGCTTTTGCCGCGATAACGTGCATCAGCGGGCCGCCCTGCGCGCTTGGGAACACGGCAGAGTTCAGTTTTTTGTACAGCTCTTCGTCACCGCCTTTCGCCAGGATCAGGCCACCGCGTGGACCCGCCAGGGTTTTATGGGTAGTGGTGGTCACAACGTGAGCGTGCGGAACCGGGTTCGGGTAAACGCCAGCGGCAATCAGACCCGCTACGTGCGCCATGTCGACGAACAGGTAAGCACCGATGCTGTCTGCGATTTCACGCATTTTTGCCCAGTCAACGATACCGGAGTAAGCAGAGAAGCCACCGATGATCATCTTCGGTTTATGCTCTTTAGCCTGCTTCGCCATGTCTTCGTAGTCAATTTTACCGGACTCATCGATACCGTAAGGGATGATGTTGTACAGTTTGCCGGAGAAGTTCACCGGGGAGCCGTGAGTCAGGTGGCCGCCCTGCGCCAGGTTCATACCCAGCACCGTATCGCCCGGCTGCAGCAGCGCGGTGTAAACGGCGAAGTTAGCCTGAGAGCCGGAGTGCGGCTGCACGTTCGCGTAGTCAGCGCCAAAGAGTTCTTTCGCACGGTCGATTGCCAGCTGCTCAACGATATCAACGTACTCACAACCGCCGTAGTAGCGCTTGCCTGGATAACCTTCAGCGTATTTGTTGGTCAGCTGAGAACCCTGTGCCTGCATGACGCGCGGGCTGGTGTAGTTTTCGGAGGCGATCAGTTCGATGTGCTCTTCCTGACGTACTTTTTCCTGCTCCATAGCCTGCCACAGTTCGGCATCATAATCGGCAATGTTCATTTCACGCTTTAACATCCGCATCTCCTGACTCAGCTAACAAGTAAATTTTGGCCTGAAAAGGCAGTCCTGTTGGACGACGGGCAACAGTATAACTGAATAGTTCTGTGATAACAGGTCTTGACAAACGATTTTACGCAAACGTTTTCCTTCACGCCACGCAAGGGTTTGAGGAATAAAGCGCTCCCCTGTTTCAACGGATTTCTTTTCAGGTTTGTGATGCATATTTTTCATCTTGCAAAGAACCATTTACAACGCAGGGGTATTTTTTATAAGATGCATTTAAAATACATCATTAAAGTTACATCAAAAGGACGCGCTCATGCTCGACGCTCAAACCATCGCTACCGTTAAAGCCACCATCCCCCTGCTGGTGGAAACCGGTCCTAAACTCACCGCCCATTTTTACGATCGCATGTTCACGCATAACCCAGAGTTGAAAGAGATTTTCAACATGAGTAACCAGCGTAATGGCGATCAGCGTGAAGCCCTGTTCAACGCCATCGCGGCCTACGCCAGCAACATTGAAAACCTGGCGGCATTACTGCCTGCAGTGGAAAAAATCGCGCAGAAGCACACCAGCTTCCAGATCAAACCCGAGCAGTACAATATTGTCGGCGGCCACCTGCTGGCAACGCTGGACGAAATGTTCAGCCCGGGCCAGGAGGTACTTGACGCCTGGGGTAAAGCCTACGGCGTGCTGGCAAACGTCTTCATCAACCGTGAAGCGCAGATCTATAGTGAAAACGCCAGCAAGAACGGCGGCTGGGAAGGCACGCGCGCCTTCCGCATCGTTGAGAAAACACCGCGCAGCGCATTGATCACCAGTTTTGAATTTGAACCGGTGGATGGTCAGCCGGTAGCGGATTATCAGCCAGGCCAATATCTGGGCGTGTGGCTGAAGCCTGAAGGTTTTCCGCATCAGGAGATCCGCCAGTATTCCCTGACCCGCAAACCCAGCGGCAAAGGCTATCGCATTGCGGTGAAACGCGAGGACGGCGGCCAGGTTTCCAGCTGGCTGCATAACGAAGCCAGCGTGGGTGACGTCGTTCACCTGGCCGCACCGGCGGGTGACTTCTTCATGGCGGTAGACGCTACTACCCCGGTAACGCTGATCTCGGCTGGTGTCGGCCAAACGCCAATGCTGGCGATGCTGGATACGCTGGCGAAAGCAAACCACAGCGCACAGGTCAACTGGTTCCATGCCGCAGAGAACGGCGATGTGCATGCCTTTGCGGACGAAGTGAAAACGCTGGGCGCGACGCTGCCCCGCTTCACCGTGCATACCTGGTATCGCCTGCCAACGGAAGCAGACCGCGCAGCCGCACGTTTTGACAGCGAAGGGTTGATGAATTTAAGCCAGCATGAAGGGGCGTTCAGCGCGCCGGATATGCAGTTCTACGTCTGCGGACCGGTGGCGTTTATGCAATATGCCGCGAAGCAGCTGGTGGCGCTGGGTGTGAATAAAGACAACATTCATTACGAATGTTTCGGCCCGCATAAAGTGCTGTAATGCAAAAAGCCCCTCGAACGAGGGGCTTTTTTTTCGCCGGGTGGCGGCTACGCCTTACCCGGCCTTCAAAACCGTTGG
>NZ_JTLF01000284.1:0-5953 GCF_000798855.1 Enterobacter sp. ZOR0014
CAATTGATTAAAAGTCAACTGCTCTACCAACTGAGCTAACGACCCACTTTTACGCTGTTTTCACGTTGTTTGATATCCCGTGGCAACGGCGGCATATATTACTGATTTAAGAATTCTGCGCAACAAAAATTTCGATGAAGATCACTTAACTGCTTACGAATCATGCTGCACGACCAGAAATAACGCGATTTCTGGTCATGCGATAATCATCCCATCGAATTCAGACGTTTTTGCGCCTGTTTGGCACCTTCGGTACCAGGGAATTTGGCGACCACCTGCTGATAAACCGCTTTGGCTTTCGCAGTGTCTCCTTTGTCCTGCATGATCACGCCAACCTTATACATCGCATCTGGCGCTTTCGGCGATTTCGGGTAATTTTTCACCACGGAGGCAAAATAAAACGCCGCATCATCCTTTTTACCCTTGTTGTAATTCAACTGACCAAGCCAGTAATTGGCATTTGGCTGGTAGGTTGAATCAGGGTATTTCTTAACAAAGTTCTGAAACGCAGCAATCGCGTCGTCCTGACGAGATTGATCCTGCACGAGGGCAATGGCCGCATTGTAATCCGTATTCGCGTCACCGCTCTGTACAGGCGCGCCTGTGGAAGCGGAAGCATCTGCTGACGGCGCGGGCGCGGATGTCGCCGCTCCGCTCTGATCGCCTGCTGCGGGTTGTGCTGCTGCACCACCACCGCTGCTCAGGCTATCTATCTGCAACAAGATTTGCTTCTGACGTTCCACAACCTGGTTAAGCTGATACTGACTTTCCTGAATCTGACCGCGGAGTGAGTCAATATCGTTTTGGTTATCGGAAAGTTGTTGCTGGAGTTGGGTTAAAAGCTGACTGTGAGCGTTAGAAATACGCTCGAGTTGAGTGACCCGGTCTTCTACCGAGCCTGAGCCGACACTACTGATTGGTGCCTGAGCAAAAGCGGCCCAGGGGGCCGCTATTCCAACCAGTAACGACAGACTCAACAGATGATGTCTGAAGTTACTGCTCATGCCATTCTCTTAGTAAACCAGTACGGCACGACGGTTTTTGGAGTAAGCCGCTTCGTCGTGACCCAGTACTGCAGGTTTTTCTTTACCGTAAGAAACGATGGAGATCTGATCAGCAGAAACGCCTTTACCCTGCAGGTACATTTTAACAGCGTTAGCACGACGTTCACCCAGGGAGATGTTGTACTCTGGGGTACCACGTTCGTCCGCGTGACCTTCTACGGTGACTTTGTAAGATGGGTTGCTACGCAGGAAGTTAGCGTGAGCATCCAGCATCGCAGCGAAGTCAGAACGGATGTCGTATTTATCCAGATCGAAGTAAACGATGTTGTTCTGCTGCAGCTGCTGCATCTGAAGACGCGCCTGCTCTTCAGAAGACATGTTGCCATTGCCGTTCGCGTCCATACCGGTACCGGCACCCATCATGCCTTCGCCGCTCTGGTCATTGCTTGCGTTCTTGTTAGAAGAACACGCTGCGATTGCCATTACAGGCAGAGCGATCATCAGCCCCTTCAGCACTTTGTTCAGTTGCATTTCTATGATTCCTTTAGTAATCAATTAATTATTATTTACAGATACGGCGACCAGGCAGGTGATTTTACCTGTCCATCAGTGGCCGGAATACGCGCTTTGAAACGCCCATCTGTAGAAACCAGATTCAGCACAGATCCCATCCCCTGAGAAGAGCTGTAGATTACCATAGTGCCGTTAGGTGCCAGACTTGGCGTTTCATCCAGGAACGTTGACGACAGAACTTGAACGCCACCCGCTACCAGATCTTGTTTGGCAATGTGCTGCTGCCCACCGTTGGAGCTGACCATTACCATGAATTTACCGTCGCTGCTCACGTCTGCGTTCTGGTTCTGCGAACCTTCCCAGGTAATACGCTGCGGAGCACCGCCGTTGATGTTTACTTTATAGATTTGTGGACGGCCAGCCTGGTCAGAGGTAAACGCCAGGGTTTGACTGTCCGGGAACCATGAAGGTTCGGTGTTGTTGCTGCGACCATCGGTCACCTGGCGGATCTGGCCAGAGCCAATATCCATCACATACAGGTTCAGGCTACCGGTTTTAGACAGCGCAAAGGCCAGTTTAGAGCCGTCCGGAGAGAAGGAAGGCGCACCGTTGTGACGTGGGAACGACGCTACCTGACGCACAGCACCGTTAGCCAGCGTCTGGATAACCAGCGCAGAACGACCGCTCTCGAAAGTCACGTATGCCAGTTTAGAACCGTCCGGAGACCAGGCTGGAGACATCAGCGGCTGGGAAGAACGTTTCACCAGGAACTGGTTGTAGCCGTCGTAGTCAGAGACGCGCAGCTCATACGGGAACTGACCGCCGTTGGTCTGCACCACATAAGCAATACGGGTACGGAACGCACCTTTAATGCCGGTCAGTTTTTCGAACACCGCATCGCTGGCCGCGTGAGCCGCGTAGCGCAGGTACTGTTTAGTGACCTTGTAGGAGTTCTGTGCCAGAACGGTACCCGGTGCACCGCCGGTATCTACCAGCTGCCAGGCCACGTTATAAGAGCCGTCCGGGTTAGGGGTAACCTGACCCACAACGACCGCATCAATACCCAGCGCAGACCATGCAGCAGGCTGTACTTCCTGTGCACTGCCCGGCTGCTGAGGCAGACGAGAACGATCTAACGGGTTGAATTTACCGCTGTTACGCAGGTCAGCCGCCACGATGCCACCGGCATCTTCAGGTGCAGCGCCAGGACCGGCCCACTGGAACGGAACAACACCGATTGGGCGTGCCGAGTCCACCCCCTGGGTGATCTCGATACGTACTTCTGCGTGCAGCACAGCTGCCCACAGCATTAAAAAACTAAATGCTACACGTAATGCCTGCTTCATCATATCTCCCTTATCCGGGTAACCTTACCCACGATAATTTAGCAGAATGTTAACAAACTCAAATAGACAAAACTACACGATCCTGGCTATGACAATAGTCGGTTTTCAATACTTCCCAAAGGAAAGACGATCACAGCTTAAAGTCTAGTTTGGCATCTTTTATCTTATCGTAAACAGCCTCACTCGGCGGTTTAGGAATGTTCGCCGATCTTGCTGCGGCTAACGCTGCCTGGCAAAGCGCAGGATCGCCCCCTTCAGAAGTGACGCTTTTCAACCGTCCATCTGGGGCAAGATTGATATGCAGCACGCACTGTTTGCCCTGATACAGGCCCGCATCAAACAGACGGCTTTGGATCGCCACCTGAATCTGCTTCGCATAAGCGCTGATATCTGCACCCGTTGCCCCGCCGTTGGCGCCGGAGGTCCCGCTGTCTTTAGACGGCTGACCGTTCCCTTTCGCCCCGCCACCCGCTTTTGGTGCGTTCTTACCTGAACTCAGGTCGCCCAGCAAATCGTCGACGCCAGCAGCCGCAGCCGCTTTATCTGCAGCGGCCTTTTTGGCAGCGGCTTTTTCAGCCGCAGCTTTCTTATCGGCAGCCGCTTTTTTATCTGCTGCAGCTTTCTCGGCAGCCGCTTTTTTATCAGCAGCAGCTTTTTCAGCCGCAGCCGCTTTTTCAGCCGCGGCCTTCTCGGCAGCAGCCGCTTTCTTCGCAGCGTCAGCCGCTGCTTTCTTCTCTGCTTCCTGAGCGGCTTTCTTCGCCGCTTCGGCTTCAGCTTTCTTCTGAGCGTCAGCAGCCGCTTTCTTCGCCGCTTCGGCTTCGGCTTTCTTCTGAGCATCAGCAGCGGCTTTCTTCGCGGCTTCGGCTTCAGCTTTTTTCTGGGCATCGGCAGCCGCTTTCTTCGCTGCTTCAGCCGCTAATTTTGCCTGGGCATCAGCCTTCGCTTTGGCATCCGCTGCGGCTTTAGCGGCCGCTTCTTCCGCCTGCTTTTGCTGCTCCTGCGTTTTTTTCGCGGCCTCTTCAGCTTGCTTTTGCTGTTCCGCCTGCTCTTTCGCCGCTTCCTGCGCCTGCAAACGTTCTTTCTCAAGCTGCTTCAGACGTTCCTGCTCCGCGGCCTGCTTTTCACGCAGCTCTTCCGCTTGCTGTTGCGCCTGTTTTTCACGCTGTTCTTCAGCCCGTTTTGCACTCGCCTTCTGCTGCTGTTGGCGATTATAGTTTTGCACTACCGCACCGGGATCCACCATAACGGCATCGATAGAAGACCCTCCACCGCCGCCTGATGCATCAATATGCTCATCGAACGAACTCCAGATCAGCGCTGCAAAAAGAATCACGTGCAGTACTGCGGAGACGATTATCGCTCGCTTAAGCTTGTCGTTCTGTTCGGTTGCCTTTGACACTATCGGTTCCCAAAAACTACGCGGATGATCAAATAGGTTGAGTCATTAAGCCAACTGACTTAACACCCGCACTATGTAGCAAGTTCAGCGCTTTAATAATTTCATCGTAGGGTACGTCTTTCGCGCCACCGATTAAGAAGACCGTTTTCGGATTTGACTCCAGGCGACGCTGCGCCTCAGCTATCACCTGCTCCGGTGGAAGCTGATCCATACGATCTTTTTCTACCACCACGCTGTACTGCCCTACGCCGGAAACTTCAATGATGACCGGAGGATCGTCATTGGTGCTCACCGCCTGTGATTCTGTCGCATCCGGCAGATCCACCTCCACGCTCTGGGTTATGATTGGCGCTGTTGCCATGAAGATCAGCAGCAGTACCAACAGGACGTCCAGCAGTGGAACGATATTGATTTCGGACTTGAGCTCGCGACGACCTCGTCCACGCGATCTGGCCATGGTTTACCCCTTGTTGCTCTCGGTGCTGGTAAACGCCTGACGGTGCAGAATCGCAGTGAACTCTTCCATAAAGTTGTCGTAGTTCAGTTCCAGTTTGTTCACGCGCTGGTTCAGGCGGTTGTAAGCCATTACCGCCGGGATTGCCGCAAACAGACCGATAGCGGTCGCAATCAGTGCTTCAGCGATACCCGGTGCAACCATCTGCAACGTCGCCTGCTTCACCGCACCCAGCGCGATAAAGGCGTGCATGATCCCCCATACTGTACCAAACAGGCCGATATACGGGCTGATGGAGCCGACAGTACCGAGGAAAGGAATGTGCGTTTCAAGATTTTCCAGCTCACGGTTCATGGAGATACGCATCGCACGAGAAGCGCCTTCCACAACCGCTTCCGGCGCATGGTTATTTGCGCGATGCAGGCGAGCAAACTCTTTGAAGCCGCTATAGAAAATTTGTTCGGAGCCGGTCAGGTTTTCACGGCGCCCCTGGCTCTCCTGATACAGGCGAGAAAGCTCAATACCCGACCAGAACTTATCTTCAAACGCTTCCGCTTCACGGCCAGCAGCATTGAGGATACGCGTTCTCTGGATGATGATGGCCCAGGATGCGATTGAAAAACCAATCAAAATCAACATGATAAGTTTAACCAGAAGGCTTGCCTTCAGGAACAAATCAAGGATATTCATGTCAGTCACTGCTTAAACTCCGCGACAATAGACTTAGGAAGCGCACGAGGCTTCATTATGGTTGGATCAACACAAACAATCAGTACTTCAGCTGAGTTCAGTACGGTGTTCTCTGCGTTGACTATCCGCTGCGTGAAAACCAGTGAGGTCCCGCGCATTGATGTAATTTCAGTTTGGACTTCGAGCATGTCGTCGAGTCTGGCAGGCGCAAAATACTCAAGCGTCATCTTGCGTACCACGAAGGCAACTCGCTCAGCCAACAGCACCTGTTGACTAAAGTGATGATGGCGCAGCATCTCTGTGCGTGCCCGTTCATAAAAAGCAACGTAGCTGGCGTGGTAAACCACACCACCGGCATCGGTATCTTCGTAATAGACACGAACCGGCCATCGAAACAGCGTTGTATTCACTTTACATCCCAGTAATACAAGAAAAGTTGGAGCTTTCAAACTTCGCTACTATACGCGCGGGAAAGATGGTTTGGAATGGGAGAAAGTAAACGGAGAGTAAATTTTTATGGGCTCGGGTAAGCCCATATCGTTATAGG